>JAYVOV010000280.1:0-6821 GCA_043757735.1 Burkholderiaceae bacterium | reverse complement strand
CCAAGTACGTGGCGGCGCGTCGCTGGCAGATTTCGTGCCGCGACGGGTCCATCTTCCCGTGTCGCCGGTGCGAGGCGCGGCTCTGGTGCCGGCACGTCGGAACTGATGCCCGGGGTGAAGCTCAACAGCTGCCGCACGCGGATCTTGCCCAGGTTGAAGGACCACGGTTGGCCCAGGCGGTTGGCGAGCAGCGTCTTGGGAAACCGCCCTCAGTTCGGCGCAGACCGCTGCATCGCTGCGAGCGCGGGCAACTGCTGAATTCAGGCTTCGGTCAACGATCGTCGATAGCACTCATGGCGAATCTCCAGCGGCAGCGGCAACAGCTGCCGGCAGTCCGGCCAGCCTGTAACGAAGAAAAGTGCCGCGCGCGTTCAGCAGGGCGATCGCCAGGCCGGCCCGGCCATCGAGCAGGCCCAGGCGCAGCAGGTAGCCGCGCAGAAAGGTCCACAGCGCGTGCGTGCAGGCCGAGGACAGCCCGCCGCGCCCCCGGGCGCGCAGTTTTTCAGCGCCCAGGCGCGCATAGCGCTGCGCTTTTTCGAGCGCATCGGCGGGCGTGTCGACGCTGTCGTGCATCAGCAGTCCCGCGAGGCGATCCTGCGGCCCGTCGCAGACCAGGCGCTCATGGACGAGATCGCTCGAGAACCGCGCCCGTCCGCGACGAAACAGCCGCAGCACCCGGTCATTTCGCCAGTCGCCAAAACGGATGATCTGGCCGCAGTAACGCGAACTGCGCGTGATCCAGAATGCGTCTGCGACTGCCTCGCCGCGCACTACCCGAGCCAGCACCGCCAAGATGGCGCGCGCCAGTTCCGGATCGACCTCTTCATCGGCATCGAGCGACAGCACCCACTGACCCTGCGCGGCGTCGATCGCGCGGTTCTTCTGTGCGCCGAAGCCCGGCCAGTCCGCCGTCTCGAGAACCCGGGCTCCGCAGGCCTGCGCGAGCGCGACCGTGGCGTCGCTGCTGCCGGAATCGACCACCACCCGTTCATCGGCAAAGCCGACAGACCCCAGGCAGCGTTCGATGCGGTGCGCCTCGTTGAGGGCGATGACAGTGACGCTGAGCAGGGGATCGGCCATGAAGTGCGGGCGCTCTGAAGCTAACAAATGAGGGGACTCTGAAGCAGATACCGTCGGGAACCATGCAACACCGCCCGGCGGCGACCGGAACCAGGCCGCATCGATGCATGGGCAGCACTGCTATTCTCGCCATTTTATTGCCTGCGCGATCTCCTCATGTCCACCACCGTTCTGGTTACCGGCGCCGCCGGCTTCATTGGCATGCAGGTGAGCCTGCGCCTGCTGGCCGACGGTCACCACGTGGTCGGCATCGACAACCTCAACGACTACTACGATCCCACGCTCAAGGCGGCACGTCTGGCGCGCCTGCACCAAAATGCCCGGTTCAGCTTCCAGCGCCTCGATATCGCCCATACCGACGAACTCGCCGATGTCTTTGCCAGGGTCCGCCCCGAGTACGTGATTCATCTGGCCGCTCAGGCCGGCGTGCGGTATGCGCTCGATCACCCGTACGCGTATGCATCGTCGAACCTGCACGGCAGCACCGCAATACTCGAAAACTGCCGCCGCCACGCGGTCAGGCACCTGGTCTTCGCGAGCAGTTCCAGCGTCTACGGCGGCAACACCAAGGTGCCGTTCTCGGAAGCCGACCCGGTCAACCATCCGGTCAGTTTCTACGCGGCCACCAAACGCGCCAACGAGCTGATGGCGCACAGCTATGCGCACCTGTTTTCGCTGCCGATCACCCTGCTGCGGTATTTCACCGTGTACGGCCCCTGGGGCCGCCCGGACATGGCGATCTGGAAGTTCACCGATGCGCTGCTCACCGGCCGCCCGATCGACGTCTATGGCGGCGGCGATCTGTACCGAGATTTCACCTATGTCGAAGATGCCGCCGCCGCCACGGTCGCGCTGATGTCGCGCCCACCCGCTCGGGTGTCGAGCAACGATCCCCAGAAATGGCAGGCCGCCACGCCCGACAGCAGCTGGGCGCCGTTCGAAATTTTCAATGTCGGTCGCAGCGATCCGGTCTCGGTCAATACGCTGCTGGAGCGCCTGCAGACCTTGACCGGTGCGCGGGCAATTCGTCGCGAACTCGGCATGCAGCCGGGCGATGTGAGCCGCACCTACGCCGATACCAGCAAGCTCGCACGCGTCACCGGCTCGCTGCCGCAGGTATCACTGACCGACGGCCTGGCGCGTTTCGTGAGTTGGTTCCGCGACTATCACGGGCGCTGAGCAGCGACACGATGGGCGGCCAGCAGCATCCCCAGAGTGGCCATGGCCAGCAGGCCATGCTCATGATGCAGCGATGTGTTGAGCAGCCCAGCAGAGACTGTCACGCTCCAGCCGGCCAGGGAAGCCACCCAGACGCCGGCCTGAGCCGGGTCCGCGCGCGCCCAGGCCAATGAACGCCGCAGACGCAGCGCCCAGCCGCCCAGCAGACACAACAAGGCCAGCAGGCCGACCGCACCACGCTCGGCCAGGGTGTTGGCATACAGACTGTGGGCGTGATACGAAAAATAGTATTGGGCGGAATCGCAGGGCTCGCCAACTTTGGCGCGAGCCAGTTCCCGGCAGATGATCTCCGGCGTCAACTCCCGAAACCCGCCGTTGCCCAGCCCGAACACCGGATGGGCGCGGGCCGCCGCCCAGGCGAGGCGCAGCAGGCCGTCGCGATGCGATATCGGCGCCCCTACCGAAGCCTGAAAGCCGAATTTTTCAAGAAGGCTCTGCCCTTCAGGCTGCAGACGCTTGTCGCTCAGGCCCGCTGCGAGTCGATAGGCGCCAGCCGCGGCGATCACCAGCACCAGCAGACCGATCCGAAAGCGGCGCCGGCGTTGTCTGGCCAGAGCCGGATCCCCGCCCGCGAAGGGTGCTGTCCAAGCCAGCAGCAGAACAAACACCCCACAGGCGCCAACCGCAGCGCGGCTTCCCGAGACCAGCAGAGCGACTGCAAGGCAGATCGCCCCGAACAGCGCAAGCGTCACTTCGAGCAGGCGCCGCCGCGCCGCTGCCAGGCTCGCCATCGCGAGGGCGAGGGCACAGCCGAACGCGATCGCCAGATAGATCGACGAGTGATTGACGTGCCCGACCGAGTTCAATTCGAGAAACATCGGCTTGTCGGCACGCAGCAGCACCCAGAACCCCCAGGCCGCCGCCGCCAGCGTACCGGCCAGCACAGCCCACAGCAGCGGCACCAGCTGCTCGGTGCGGTACCCCCGACGGGCCATCAGCCAGGCCACCGACAACATCCGCAAAGTGTCGCCCACCAGCGATATCGAGCGCAAGGGCTCGGCAACGCCGACACCGGCAAGCAAGGCGGCCGCCAGCATCGCGGCAAAAACACTGTCCCAAACGCTCCAGGACTGCTCCGCGCGGCCGCCAGCCCGGCGATCCGCATGATCGCGCCACCAGCCAGCCAGCGCCGTGACGACCCAGGCCAGCCACAGCAGATGCTTGGGCACCTCGAACAATGGCAGCACGAACAGCAGCGCCGCCAGCAGTGCCAGCTCGATCCGCGGCACCCGATCGGGCGGCACTGTCATGAGCGCGCCGCGGCCTCGAAAAGTTTGCTCATGCGATCGAGCATGCGCTCGCGCGTGAAGCCGTTCAGGACATGGGTTCGCGCGCGTTCGCCCAAGGCGCTGCGCCAGCTTGGATCACGATAGAGGCCAGCCAGCGCGTCGGCCAGCGCCACGCCATCCTGCATGGGCACCACCACCGCGGTCTGACCCGGCAGCGCGATCTCGCCGATGGCGCCAGCCGTCGTGGTGACACAAGGCAGGCCGGTGAACATGGCCTGCATCAACGCCTGCGGCACGCCTTCATTGGCATAGGAAGGCAGCGCGAACACATCGAAAGCACGCATCCAGGGCGCTACATCGGCCTGCTGACCAGCGAAGCGAACAAGATCCGGGCGGCCCAGTGCGGCCACCTGCTCGCGCAGCGCTCGATCCTGCGGCCCATCGCCAACGATCACCAGCTGCGCCTTCATGGCGAGACTGGCGGCCGCTTCGACCAGGAATCGATGCCCCTTCCAGCTGCGCAAAGTGGCCACGATACCGATCAGGCAGCGGTCATCGGGCAGCCCGAGACTGGCCCGGATCTCGCTGCGCTCGGCGCGCCCCGCCACCGGTCGAAAGCGCTGATGATCGATGCCGGTGGGAATCGACACCACCCGTTGCGGCGAACACCCCAGGCCGCTGATGAGCTCCTGGCGCAGGCTCTCGCCGGTGGTCACGACGAAACGGCTGGCGCGTGCGTACAGCCAGCGGTTGGCCGCATTGCGGGCAACCGGTGCCGAAATGTGGCGAGTGCGCACCAGAGCGGGCGCGGTCTTCAGGCTGGCGCAGGCCAGCGCGCTCAGCCAGGTGTCGGTCGAGCTGTGGGAATTGATCACGTCGAAATGATTCGACAGCAGCAATTCACGCATCGCGAAAACCCCCGCAGGGCGCTTGCGGCCCACCGGCAAGGTCACCACCCGCAGACCACGCGCCGGCGCCGCCTGCGCGATCGGCGCCTGCGGCGGGCAGGCCAGCCAGAGCTCATGGCCACGCTCGATCATGCCGGCGGCTTCGTCGAGGATCCGGATCTCCTGACCGCCCCAGCCGCAGGAGGCCTCGGTGTGCAAAATGCGCATCTTGGCTTCTCCGTCCTCCATCAGGACGCCATGGGCGTGAACTGCACGCGATGCAGCCGCGAGTAGGGACCGTCGCGCGCGACCAGGTCGACATGGCGCCCCTGCTCCACCACGCGCCCGCCTTCGAGCACGACGATCCGATCGGCCCGTTCGATGGTCGACAGGCGGTGGGCGATCACCAGCGTGGTCCGCCCGCTCATCGTGCGCTCGAGGGCCTGCTGGACTTCGCGTTCGGTCTGCGAGTCGAGCGCCGACGTCGCCTCGTCGAGCAGCAAAATAGGCGCGTTCTTCAGGAGCGCCCGCGCAATCGCCAGACGCTGGCGCTGGCCTCCGGAAAATTTAGCGCCACGCTCGCCGACCTGCGCATCGAGCTGGTCGGGCAGCGAGCGGACGTGCTCGGCCAGGGCCGCCCGCTCGAGCGCCTGCCAGACAGCACTGTCTTCGACACTGCGCGCCACACCAAAGGTGACGTTGGCGCGGATGCTGTCGTTGAAAAGCACGATGTCCTGGCTGACCAATGCCATCTGGTCGCGCAGGCTGGCCAGCGACAGGTCCTGCAGTGCGACACCATCGAGCAGAATGCGCCCTGCGGTCGGTGCGATGAATCGCGGCAGCAGGTTCACAAGCGTGGTTTTGCCGCCGCCCGAGCCACCCACCAGCGCCACCAGTTCGCCCGGCTGCACGACCAGATCGATGCCGGCCAGGGCATCGCGATCGGCGCCCGGATACCGAAACCGGACCTGCTCGAAACTCAGCCTGCCCTGGCAGCGCTCCAGGCGACGTTGGCCAGTCTCGACTTCGGCCGCGTGGTCGAGCAGTTCAAACACACTCTCGGCGGCAGCCAGTCCGCGCTGCAGCGGGCCATTGATATCGGCCAGGTGCTTGAGCGGGGCCAGCAGCATCAGCATGCCGATGATGAAAGACACGAAACCGCCGACCGTCGTCTGGTTGTTCATCGACTGCGCCAGGGCCATCGAAACCACGGTCGCCACGGCCACCGCGGCACACAGCTGAGTGATCGGCACAGTAGCGCCGCTGGCGACGGCATGGCGCATGGCGAATCCGCGCAGGCGCTCGACGGTTCGACCGAACAGCGCCTTCTCGCGCTCGTAGGCGCCGAACACCTTGATGACTTTGTAGCCGTGCACCGCTTCCTCGACCACCCGGGTGAGTTCGCCGGTGTGCTCGAGGCTCTGCCGATTCAGCCCGCGCATCCGCTTGCTGAACACGGCGACCACGATCGCGATCACCGGAATCAGGGCGATCGCGACCAGGGTAAGTTGCCAGTTCAGGTACAGCAGCCAGCCCAGCAGGCCGACGATGACGAGGCTGTCGCGAACCACCGTGGTCAGCACCCGCGTGGCAGCGACGGTGACGTTGTTGACCTCGAAGACGATCTTGGAGATCAGCAGGCCCGAGGCTTCGCGTTCGAAATCGGCGGCGGGCAGGTGCAGCATGTGCGAGAACATCTGCCGGCGCATGTCGGCCAGCACCTTGTTGGCGACCCACGACAGCGCGTAATTGCTGGTGAAGGTGGCGATGCCGCGGATCACGAAGATGCCGATGATCGCCACCGGCACGTACCAGAGTTCGATCCCGGATTTGGCGACAAAGCCGCGGTCGAGCAGGGGCTTCATCAGGGCCGGGAAAACCGGCTCGGTGGCCGCCGCCACGACCATGCCGGCCAGCGCGAGGCCGAAACCGCGCAGATAGGGCCGGGTATATCCCATCAGCCGGCGATAGATGGCGAGGCTCTGCTTCACGGCGAAGGGGTTTCTGCCAGAACCTGGCGATAGAGCATCAGAAGGGACTGGGCAGCCGATTCGAGTGTCCACGGCAGCGCCGATTCGCGCGCCGCCCGGCGAAAGCGCACATCGCTGCGGACATCGATCAGGCGCCGCATTGAAGCGGCAATGGCTGGCACATCGAGCGCATCATGCACGAATCCGTTTTCGCCGGACTCGATCAGTTCGCTGACGCCGCAGGTGGGGCTGGCGATCACCGGCAACCCGCAGGCCAGCGCCTCCAGCGCGGCATTCGGAAACGGATCGTAGAGCGCTGGCGCGAGGAAAGCGTCGGCCGCCCAAAGCACAGGCCGGATGTCTTCGACCCCGCCCAGAAAACGCACCCGGGAGCTCACGCCAAGCGTGTGCGCGAG
>JAYVOV010000279.1:0-6823 GCA_043757735.1 Burkholderiaceae bacterium | reverse complement strand
TGGCGGACGCGGGCGTCAACTGCCTGAACGGTATGGCGGCGGAACGGATCCATGATGACGGTGAGAACGTGGAGGTCACGCTGGCCGACGGCGGTGCGCTGCTGTTCGACCGGCTGGTGGCGACCCTGCCGACGCCTGTGATGGCCGGGTTGTGTCCGCAACTCGCCGAGCCAGAGCGCGAGCGGCTGAACAGCGTTCAGTACCAGGGAATCGTCTGCGGCGCCCTCCTCACCCGCAAGCCGCTGTCTTCCTGTTACGTGACCAACATCACCGACCCCGACGTCCCGTTGAGCGGTGTCATCGAGATGACCGCGCTGGTCGATCGCGAACGATTTGGCGGCCACTCGCTGGTCTACCTGCCGCGCTATCTCGCGCAAGACGACCCCGCGTGGTCGCAGACCGACGCCGCGTTCGAGCAGCAGACGATCCAGACCTTGGAGCGTATGTATCCGCATTTCATGCGCGAGGATATCGTCGACTTCAAAGTGGCGCGCGCGCGCCACGTACTGGCCATCGCGACGATCGACTACACCGCGAACGCGATGCCCGCGCTCGAGACCTCGCTGCCCAATGTTTCGCTGCTCAACTCCGCACAGATCGCCCAGGGAACGCTGAATGTCAACGAGACGCTGGGTGTGATCGGCGAACGCATGGCCGCACTCCTGCGGCGACTGGAGCTTCGATGAACACGCTCGATCAGGGCAGACCGGTAGGTTCGGCGGGACAGCGGCCGCTGGCGAGCCTTTCCCTCGATCTCGACAATCTCTGGTCATACCTGAAGATCCACGGCGATCCGGGCTGGCAGTCCCGGCCTTCGTATCTCGACGCCTTCGTGCCGTACATGCTCGAGGTGCTGGAACGCGAGCGCCTGGCCATCACATTTTTCATTGTCGGTGCAGATGCGGCCGAAGCGCGCAATCAGGATCCGCTGCGCTCGCTGGTGCAGGCGGGTCACGAGGTCGGCAATCATTCGTTCGAGCACGAACCCTGGCTGCCGCTCTACACCCGCGAGCAGCTCGAGCGTGAGGTGCGTGACACCGACGATGCGATCGAAGCGGCCACTGGCGTGCGCCCCACAGGCTTTCGGGGCCCGGGGTTCAGCTGGTGTTCCGAACTGTTCGAGGTGCTTGCCGACAACGGCCATCTCTACGACGCATCGACCCTGCCGACCTGGCTGGGTCCGGTGGCGCGGACCTACTATTTTTGGACCGCGCGCCTCACCGCCGAAGAGCGCGAGCAGCGCAAGGACCTGTTTGGCAGTTTCGCCGATGGCCTTCGCCCCAACAAGCCTTACTACTGGGGCTTGCGTGGAGGTCGCCGTCTGCTCGAGATGCCGGTCACGACGCTGCCGATCGCGCGCACGCCGTTCCACTTCAGTTATCTCGCCTATCTGGCCCGATTCTCCGAGCCGCTGATGATGGCCTACCTGCACACGGCGCTGACCGCTTGCAGGCTGACTGGCACTGAACCCAGCTTCCTGCTGCATCCGCTCGATGTGATCGGTGGCGATCAGGCGCCGGCACTCGGTTTTTTCCCCGGCATGAACATCTCCAGCGCTGAAAAGACCCGTCTGCTGCTGCGGGTCCTGCGCGCCTTGCGTCGCCATTTCGATTTCGTTCCGATGGGTGCCCATGCGGCGGCTGTCAGAGGGCGCGCCGACACGCGCGAACTTGCGGCCGCGGTGCGCAGGTAGCCGATGTGCGGCATCGTCGCTTTGTTCCACCCCACCGGTTTTCTCGGGACTTTGGAAATTTCGTGACCCAGGTACAGCGTTTTTTGCAGTCGACTGACCGCCGGCTCCTGCTGGCGGTCTGCATCGGCGTGCTGCTCGTCACGATGGGGCCGCATGGCGTGCTCTCGGGTAACGAAGAACAGTATCTCGCCGAGGCTTATCGAACGGTTCGCCCCGAGGCCTGGCCCGCCGCGAGCAATCTGCTCGGGGGGTTTCCGCATGCGGTGATTTTCAATACGCTGATGGGTTACGCCATCGACGCGCTCGGGTTTCAGGGCGGACAGGCGCTGGGCCGGGCGCTGGCCATCGCTTTGTATTCGGTGGCGCTGATCCGGTTGTTCCGCATCCTGCGATTGTCGGCCGGCGATCTGCTGTTCGTTCTCGTGGCTTTTGCGGCCACGGGCGAGAGCATGGTCGGCAATGAATGGATGTTTCGGGGCATCGAACCCAAAGTGCTGTCGTACGGGCTCGTGCTGCTCGCGCTGGCTGAACTGCTGGTCGAGCGCCCCGGCCGTTGTTACGCCTTGCTGGTGCTGGCGACCTATATGCATGCGTTCGTTGGCGGGTTCTGGTCGGTTATTTTCACCCTCGCGCTGCTGGTTCGCCCTGAGACAAGAGTGCGGACCCTCGCGGCCGGTGCGTTGGCAGCGGTCGGTGTGCTGCCGTTCGTGCTTTTTCTGTTCAAACATGACTACGGCCAGTTCAACGGCGAGGCGGGCGGATTCGGGCCCTCGCCGGGCTGGATTCTGACCTACGTGGCGTTTCCCTGGCACACCACGCCGTTCGTCGACGCTCGCAGTTTTGTACGCTGGTCGCCGGGCATTCTGGCGACCCTGATCATCGGTGCAGCCGCATTCGGGGTGCGTGCCCGAAGCCGGGATCGTGCCACGCGAACCCTGGCCGCGCTGGCGCTCATCGCCTCGGTCTGGGTGCTCGCGGCGCTCGTCCTGACCTGGCTTTTCAAAGACGGCCGGCTTGGCGCCTTCGTGCTGTTTCGGCCGTCGTCACTGGGTCTGCTGATCGCGTTGATTGTGGCGGTGCTCTGGCTGCGTCGGCTGGAACCGAGCGCGGCGCAATGGATGCGCCTGGGCATGCTGGCGGTTGTGTTGCCGGCAGCGGTACCGGTGGTGCTGCAAGCGACGGTCTATCCGGTGGGGCGCGATCTGCTGCGTTCGATCGAGCAACGAGAACTGATCGAATGGGTGCGCAGTGAAACACCTGTCGACAGCGTGTTCGTGATCGATCCGGCTGTCGAGGAGTCGTTTTTCGACTTCGAGCGGCGCAGCGCGCGGGCGAGTCTATTTGTCCATCGGTTCACCCCGGGAGGCCAGACCGACATTCGTGCCTGGTATGTGCGCCATCTGTATCGCGAGGCGTTGTTTGCGCGGGGCTGCGGTGCGGCTATCGCGCCGGCGCGGGTCGACTACGCGATTGTCGAAAACGGCGATGCGCATGCGATTGTCCTAAAATGCGGCAAGCGGGTGTTCGAGCGAAACGGCGTGAGCATCGTGCGGATGGGGGGTGCGCAATGAACGCTGTGGTGGTGCCAGTGGATTCAGGTTTGGCTCCTTCAAACGCCATTCCTCGCACTTTCCATCAGATCTGGATCAATGAGCGCAATCCGGAATTGCCCGACGAGTACCGCCGCTATCGCGATGGCTGGCTGGCCTTGCATCCAGGGTGGAAGTACCGGTTGTGGAATCTGGGCAACCTCGACTTCGTCCAGCGGCGCCCCGAACTGATCAGCCAGTGCACGCACTATGCGCAGATGGCCGACATCCTGCGGCTCGAAGTGCTCTATCAGCACGGTGGGGTCTATCTGGACACTGATTTCGAGCCCTTGCGGCCCATCGACGCGATCGTCGAAGGCGCTGGCCATCTGTTCTGTTCGGAGGATGGCGCGAGCGTGTCGATCGGCATCATTGGCGCGCGGGCACGGTCGTCACTGATCGGAAGTCTGATCGACGCGCTGCCTGCCAAGCTCGGACTTGGTCCGGTGAATCAGGAAACCGGCCCGGGCTTCGTGACCCGGCAGTTGCTGGCCCAAGGATTCGAGGGTGATGTCAGGTTCGCCCCGTCGCGGCAGTTCTATCCCTATGGCTGGGACGAGCAGCATCGCGCAAATGAATCGTTCCCGGATGCCTATGCGGTCCACCGATGGGCGCATTCCTGGGGCGGTTCACTTTCCCGTCGTCAACGAGTTGTCAAGGCGGTTCGTCGTATACTGCACTGGGGTTAGGCAGCCAATGCGTGCGCCTCGTGTGGAGTGTAATGTCGACGGCTTCAAACCGGTTCGCGGTCGCGCTCGCGCTGACCGTCATCGTGCTGTCCTCCAAGGCCTGCGGCGGTGGCGGTTCGTCCGGCGGTTCGCCAACCGACCTTGCGCTGACCACACCAACGCTGGCGGTGCTTACCGCGTCAGCGTCGATTTCGGTGGTGAGCATGGTAGCGATTTCCGCGCCCGTCGCACCGACGAACCCAGTGGTCACCCCCATCCCCGTTTCGTCGTCCATTCGTGCCCCGGAGCGCACAGATCCCCGAGTCGTCTACTGGGTGGACCCTCGTTTGCCGTTGGCCGACCTGCGCCGCTGGAATCCAGTGAGCCAGGTGGCGGGTCCCAACCAGATGCTGGCCGACGCCCGCGAGCCCGGCATAGCGGGCCAGGGCGGCGACTATGCGCTTTCGCGGGGCGCCGACCCGCTCGACCCTGCGCGATCGGCGTTCCGGCATCGCCTGAGCCCCGCGTTCCCGATGTGGGGCGACACCTACCGCAGCGAGATCAGCGCCAACTGGAGCAACGACGGCACCAACGTCATGCAGGGGCTCGACTATTGGATCGCCTGGGCGGTCAAACTCGAACCGGACATGATCCAGGCTGGCGGTGGCGAGGTCTCCCTGCTCGACTTTCATGTGGTCCCGGATGCCGGCGATACCCAGAACAATTCGCCTTTTCATCTGTTCCTGAACGACAATGTCTGGCGTCTGGTGTCGCTGACGAATCTCAGCGCAGTGACGCTGAAAGAGCAGACCAACCTGACCACGCTGTGGCGCGAAAGTGCTCCCGCAACCGATCGCTGGCATCGATTCGTCATGAAGGTGCGTTTTCACTGGGATCCGGCTCGGGCGCCCTACCTGCGGGTCTGGAAGGCGTCGGGCAGCAGCCCGCTGGCCTTGATCGCTTCCCAGGATGGTCCCAACTCGTTCAACGATCGGGCGGCCTACCTGCCGCAGAAGTTCGGCCTTTACCGATGGGACGCCTGGGCCGGCGCAAGCACTCGCACGCTGTACAGCAAGGGCTTTTATGTCCTGCGTGACCTCCCCGATGGGTTCGCGCTGGACGAGCTTTCGATGCTCGCGCTGCTCGATCGGATCTGAGCGCCGTCTACGGGCAGCCTGCCCGTGAAGCTGCTCTATTTCATTCGTGACCCCTATCCAACCAGCCGTCCAGATGTCCTGACCCTGTTCGGACATTGCCTGAAGGCGCGCGGCACAAACAGCGATCTGGTGGGTACACGGCATGGCGACCTGGCTGCATCGACGATGGGCTGGCCCGCAGGCGCGGCGTTTGTCTACGTGCCCGCCGGTGGGGCGATGATGCGCCACGTCGGCTCGTTCCTCCACGATCTGTCGATGCTGCGGCGAGCATCGAGATACGACGCGGTGCTGGTTCGCGACAAGATTCTGACCGCGTCAGCAGCATTGCTGTGGCCGCATCGGCGCCCGGTTCACTACTGGGCCTCGTTTCCGTTTCCGGAGGACGATCTGGCGCGTTCCGCCCTGCCGGGCCGCGGCCATCTGCGGCGAGCGGGGTTGCGCCTGCGGGGCCGGCTGACCCGGTGGTTGCTGTACCGGTTCGTCGTGCCACGGGCAACGCGTGTTTTCGTCCAAAGTGAACGGATGCGCGACGTTTTTGCTGCGAGCTCCGGACGTACCGCCGGGCTCCATGAGATCCCGATGGGCGTCGATGCCCGAGCGCTGCCACCGGCGGCGCTGCGGGCGGCGCTGCACGTGCCCGGCGAGACGTTTCGACTGGTCTATCTCGGGTCACTGGATCGCGCCCGGCGGATTGAGTTCTTGCTCGACACCCTGCTGATGCTGCGCGAGCGAGACCCTGCCACACGCTATCAACTGATGCTGATCGGCGGGGCCAGTACGCCCGCCGAATTCGACTGGCTGGCCGATCGGGTCCGAGCATCGGGTGTGGCTGAGGTGGTCGAGATGACCGGTCCGATGTCGCGCGAGCAGGCCTGGGCGCGGGCGGCGCAGTGCCACCTGGGTCTGTCGGCGATTCCACGTGGACCGGTCTATGACGTGTCGTCCCCGACCAAGACCGTCGAATACCTGGCACTGGGCCTGCCGGTGCTGGTCAACGACATTCCGGACCAGTTGTCGCTGGTGCGCCAGACTGGCGCGGGTCTGTGTGTGACGATGAACGCGGGCGATTTTGCCGACGCGATCGTAAACATGCGCGGCCGGCACGCCGAATTTCGTGCGCGTGCAGAGGCCGCGCGCGGCTGGCTGCTAGATCATCGCGGATACGAGCTGCTGGCAGACCGCGTGATGGCGGTGCTCGCAGCGTCGCGCACAACACAATCTTGAGCTTCGCCGCCGGCAGTCCGGGTCTGTCGTCCGAACAGTGATCTAGTGGGCATGCGACGCCTGGGCATGCCCCTAAACTGCGGCTCGACCAGTCACCGCGTGAAGCCCAAGAACGCAATGCAAACCCTCCTGCTGCTGGGCCCCGATCTCGACGCAGTCAGCGGCATCAGCACCCATCTGAATCAGCTGATGGGGTCCTCGGTGGCGCAACGGTTCCGCATGCTGCATTTCCGTGTGGGCAGCGAGGGACGGCGTGAGACATGCCTGGGAAAAATCTGGCGAATGCTGGCCTCACCCTGGCAGCTGCTGTGGGTCCTGGTCCGCGAGCGGCCGAAAATCGTGCACATCAATTCTGCGATGGATCCCAAAGCGTTCTGGCGCGACCTGGTGTATCTGCTGGTCGCCTGGAGCATGCGCCGTCGGATCGTCTATCAGGTGCATGGCGGATTGCTGCCAGAAGAATTCACGCGCGGCAGCCGGCTTTTCGCCTGG
>JAYVOV010000278.1:0-6832 GCA_043757735.1 Burkholderiaceae bacterium | reverse complement strand
CAAGCGCTGATCTGATCGCCGATGTCTCCAGTGGTGTCAAACTGCATCCTTCAGAAACAACCCCAAAGGGGAAACGTCATGAAAGTATTTCACGCTAGGGCACCAGGCGCGGCTTCCGAACAGCGCTCGGAAACATTCACGGGCACGGTATGGGCTGACCCGATCATGCCCGCCACTGACAACGTCACGATCAGCAATGTGTTTTTCGCGCCTGAGGGGCGAACCCACTGGCACTCGCACGAGTACGGCCAGACGCTGAACGTGGTGGCCGGCAGCGGCTGGATCTGCCTGGAGGGCAACCCGCCGCAGCAGATCCGCACCGGCGACGTGGTCTGGATCGGTCCGAACGAACGCCACTGGCATGGCGCGGCCGCGGGCAGCTACATGCTGCACACCGCCACCTCGCTCGGCAAGACCCAATGGGCCGAAGCCGTTGCCGCGAAAGATTACCCGGCGGCCTGATCCGCCGCCGCGCCCAGGGGTTCCCCGCCAGGCCTGCGACGATCATCGTCGACGTTCCCGGCGCAGCAATTTCGGCGAACGGAAGCGTCGACTGCGAGTGGTGCGTACGGGCGCTTGCGCACTGCCATCGGCACGCCTCGGGGGCTCGTCGAGGGGCGTCTGACCGTGCCCCATTCCAAAGTGCGTGATCAGTGACGGCTGAGATCGCAGGTCTGGGCCAGCAGACACTGGGGGCCGAACTCATCCGTGCCTGCGCACCCCATTTGCCCCATCTGCAGGTCGATCTCGCGCTGGAGCAGGGCGATCGCGCGCGCCGCGCCGGTTTGACGATCGGCGATTGCGCCGTAGAGCATTGCGCGGCCCGCGAACACGAAGTCTGCCCCAAGGCACATCGCGGCCACCACATGCGAGCCGCGGCGGATGCCGCTGTCGAACAGCACCGCAATTGACGGGTCGAGTGCAGCGCGGATGGCAGGCAGTACCTCCAGCGGCGACGGGGCCAGATCCAGCTGGCGGCCACCGTGGTTGGACACCAGCACGCCGTCGGCGCCCAGTGCCACCGCGCGACGCGCGTCGTCCGGGTGCATCACGCCCTTGATCACGAGCTTGCCCGGCCAGCGTCGTCGGATCTCCTCGAAGTCGCGCCAGACCTGGGTGGTGTCGCCCATCTGTTCGCCGGACGTCCGTGCGATCTGGATCGCCGACGATGCGGCGGTGTCTTGCGCCGACAGCAGGTTCATGAACTTCGGCACGCCGCCGTCAGCCAGAAACTCGAGGATCCAGCGCGGGTGTCTGGCCGCCTCGAGCAAGTAGGGCAGCTTGAGCTTCACCGCGGCGCCGAATCCGCTGCGTGCGTTACGCTCCCGATTCGGGTGCACCGGCACGTCCACCGTGACCATCAGCACCGGTACACCGAGATCGGCGGCGCGCGCGACCGACCCATGCATCAGCCCCCTGTCCCGGGTGCCGTAGAGCTGGAAGAACACGTGTCCGTTGCCGGCCCGCACCACCTGGTCCATCGGGTCGTTGGAGACGTTCGACAGCGTGAACGGTATACCGGCCTGCCCAGCCGCAGTGGCCAGCGCCAGGTCTGTGCCGGGTCGTGATATGCCCGACAGCCCCATGGGGGCGACGCCCAACGGCATCGCGTACTCGCGCCCGAACAATGTGGTCTTCAGCGATCTCCTGGAGACATCTACCAGATACCGCGGAACGATCCGCACCGCGTCGAAGGCGGCACGATTGCGGTCTATGCCGATCTCGTCCTCGACCCCGCCTTCGACGTAGTCGAAGACCGCTCGCGGCGAGTGACGGCGGGCCAGGCGCCTGAGATCCTCGATATTGACGGCGTTGTCGATGCTCACCGAAAACCTTCCTTCCTTCGTAACGGTCGGGGGCCGTGGCGGCCGCGCCCGTTTGAGCCGCGGCACCGATCTTGTGCGTTCAACGGCGGCACCGTCCAGGGACAGCCAGGGTTGCGAGGCTGAACCTCAATCCCTGGCCATTGTCACCAGTTGCTCCAGCGCCTCGTAGGGTTGCGCGCCCACCACGCCGTGTCGCCCCGCGACGAACGTGGGCACACCGGTCACGCCGCAGGCGTGCGACTGTTGCCAGTCCGCGTCTACCACCGGCGCAAAGCTGCGCGTTTCGAGCACTTCGCGCGCGGTCTGCCCCGACAGCCCGACCGTGACGGCGATCCCCACCAGGGTCTCGATGTCGCCGATGTTGGCGCCGTCGACGAAGTACGCACGAAACAGCGCGTCATGGATCGCGTCTCCGCCGACTTGGCTGTCGGCCCAGGCGCCCAGTTCCTGCGCGAGGCGGCTGTTGTAGGTCATGGTGCGGTCACCGTAAGGCAGTCCTTCGGCGGCCATGCGCTCGCGCATCTGCGCCTGCATCCTGGGGATGTCGAAGCCTCGACCCGCGAACATCTCCGCCAGGCTGCGCCCCTGCGCCGGTGTGTCTGGGTGCAGCGGGAAGTGCACCCATCTGATCCGGACGCCTTGTTCTTTCCTGAGCCGCTCGATACGCACGGTACTGAGATAACACCAGGGTCAGATGTAGTCTGAGAAGATTTCAACAACCATCGGTTCGGTCATCATGGCCTCTGAAGAAGGGTATGCAGCGAATACTAGCCCACCACCGATCAACGGGCGCACCCGGTGCGCGTCTCGTCTTGGAATCTGCTTCTTGAACCGCGGGTGTCACCGGCAATCCCAGGCCCGGCTAGACTCAGTTTCTTTGTATCCATTTTCTGGGAATCGATCATGCACGATCTGGTCATCCGCAACGCCAACTTGTACGACGGCACCGGTGCGCCGCCGCGCCGCGCCGACCTCGCCGTGTCGGGCGATCGCATCGCCGCCATCGGCCCGGATCTGCCGCAGGGCAGGCACGAGATCGACGCGCAGGGCCTGGCCCTGATGCCCGGCATCATCGACGGCCACACCCACTACGACGCGCAGCTCACCTGGGATCCGTTCGCGGACCCTTCGCCGCAACTGGGCGTGACCACCGCCGTGATCGGCAATTGCGGCTTCACCATTGCGCCCTGCCGCCCGGCCGATCGCGACCTCACCATGCGCAATCTCACGCAGGTCGAGGGCATGTCGCTGGACGCGCTGCGCACCGGCATCCGCTGGGGCTTCGAGTCGATCCCGCAGTACATGGACATGCTCGAGGAAAGCGGCCTGGGCCTGAACGTCGCGGCCTTCGCGGGCCATTCCGCGATCCGCATCTTCGTGATGGGCGAAGGCGCCCATCAGCGGGTGGCCACCGATGTCGAAATTGCGCAGATGGCCGACCTGGTGCGCGACGCGATGGCTCATGGCGCAGTCGGCTTCGCAACCTCCACCAACGAGCCGCACAACGGCTGGGGCGGCATTCCGATGCCCTCCCGGTTGGCCGACGAGCGCGAAATGCTCGCTCTGACCTGTGCCATGGCCGAGGGCGGCCGCGGCCTGTTCATGCTGACCAAAGGCAGCGTTACACCGATCGCGCAGCTCGAAGAAATCGCCCGTCAAAGTGGCCGTCCGGTGCTGATCGCGGCGATGTTCCACAACAATCTGACACCCGAAAAAGTGTTCGAAGAACTGGCTGCGATGCAGGCGGCGCGCGCACGTGGCCACGCGCTGATCCCGCAGGTTTCGCCGTGCCCGCTCACCATGGACTTCACGCTGCGCTCGGCCTACGTGTTCGAGAGCATCCCCGCGTGGAAAGCGGCGATCAGCGTCGCGGATGAAACCTTGCACGCGCTCTATGCCAGTGCCGAGTTCCGCGCCGCGGTGAAGGCGGACCTGCAGCAGCAGCAGGGGCGCGGCCTGTTCAACGGCGAATGGCACCTGATGCAGGTGGCACAGGTGGCCCGCGCAGAACATGTCGGCTTCGAAGGGAAGTCGCTGCTGGATCTGGGCCGCGCCGAGGGCCAGCATCCGCTTGACTGGATGCTCGACTTTGCCCTGCGGGAAGGGCTCGACACCTGGTTCACCGGGCAGTTGCGCAATACCGATCCAGTCGCGGTGGGCCGCCTGGTGGCCGATCCACAAACCCATGTGTCGCTGTCCGATGCGGGTGCGCACCTCACCTTTATGTGCGATGCCGCGTTCGGGCTGCACGTGCTGGGCTTCTGGGCGCGCGAACAGCAGGCCTTGAGTCTGGCGGCGGCGGTTCACAAGCTCAGCGGTCATCCCGCGAAGCTCTTCGGCATCACCGATCGCGGGCTGCTGCGCGAAGGCCTCGCTGCCGATCTGCTGCTGTTCGACCCGCACACTGTCGGGCGTGGTCGCAACGAGCGCCGCTACGATCTGCCGGCCGGCGCCACGCGCCTGCGCGATCGCGGTCAGGGGGTAAAGGGCGTCTGGGTCAACGGTCGGCAGGTGGTCGACCAGAACGGCCTGCTGGCCGACGCACCTCGGGTCGGCCGCTTGCTGCGGGAATTCAGCGCATGAGCGTCACCATCGAATCGCCGCTGTCACTGCCTTGTGGTGCCACCCTGAGCAACCGCCTTTGCAAGGCGGCGCTCACCGAAGGCCTGGCCGACGACTGGAACCGGGCCACCGTTCGCCATCAGCGCCTGTACCAGGCCTGGTCCGAGGGCGGCGCGGGGCTCGTCATCACTGGCAACGTGCAGGTCGACCGGCGTTATCTCGAGCGGCCCGGCAACGTGGTGATCGATAACAATGATGGTCTGGCCGAATTGCATGCGTATGCGCGCGCCGGCACGGTCGCGGGCAATCACCTCTGGATGCAGATCAATCATCCCGGCCGGCAGACGCCTGCGCATGTCTGTCGCGAGCCGGTCGCGCCGTCGGCGGTGGCGCTCAAGCTGCCGGGCGATCTGTACGTCGCGCCGCGTGCGATGCGCGAAGCCGAGGTGCTCGACGCCATAGCTCGATTCGCCCGGGTGGCCGCGACAGCGCGCGAATGCGGGTTCACTGGTGTGCAGGTGCATGCCGCCCACGGTTACCTGATCAGCCAGTTCCTTTCTCCGCTGGTCAATCAGCGTACCGACCGCTGGGGCGGTTCGCTCGAGAAGCGCGCGCGTTTCCTGCGCGAAACGGTTCGCGCCTGCCGGGCCGCCACCGCGCCTGGTTTCCCGATCGGCGTGAAGCTGAATTCAGCGGACTTCCAGCAGGGCGGGTTCAGCACCGAAGACTGCCTGCAGGTTGTGCGCTGGCTGGCCGAAGACGGTGTCGATCTGCTCGAACTCTCGGGCGGCAGCTACGAGCAGCCGAGCATGATGGGCGTTCGCGCCAAAGGCGAAGCGGCGCCGGTAGTGGCCGACAGCTCGCGTCGTCGCGAGGCGTATTTCCTCGACTATGCACGCGCGATTCGCGTGGTCGCGTCGATACCGATGATGGTCACCGGCGGCTTTCGCAGTCGTGCGGCGATGGATGAGGCGCTGGTCGATGGCCAGCTCGATGTGATCGGGCTGGGCCGCCCGATGTGTGTCGACACCGATCTGCCGCATCGTTTGTTTTCCGGCGAGTGGCCGCAGGCGGTGTCTTACGAACGTACGATCGATCCGCCCAAAGCCGGCCTGGCGTGGTTCTGTCTGCAGCTGATTCGGCTGGGCGATGGCCTGGCGCCCGATCGCGACCTGACCGGTGTGCTGGCGCTGCAGCAGTACGCGGAAAGCGAAGGCGCAGCTGCGATGGCTTTGCGCGGGCGCTGGGCTCAGACGTAGACGGCCAGCGCTGCGCCTTTTGGGGACGGGGTCGATCGGGCGCCCATGTCTGGTTCTCCTGCTCCCGGTGCCACCCCTGTGGCGCCATGACGATCAAAACTGTGCTTAGTCGATATCGGCAGAATTCGACCGCGCTTTAGCGATTTATCGGGTCGGCGTGTCTGGGCCAACTCACTCGACGCGGAAACGCTGCTGACCAGCAAGCGGGCCACCAAGGCAGTGAGGATGAAGCCAGCATGAAGTTAACGTCTCCGCGTGCTGATCGCAAAGTGCGCCAATCAGGCGACGGACAGCACCATCCGATCCTGCTGGCTGCTACCCAACCAGATGCGTAACTTTCCGTTGGAGCGCATTTTTGAAAAAATAGCTGAAATGGAATAGATCAATACCCGGAGCGGCTCTATAGGCTTCGGCGAGGCCACCGACCAGGAAAGCGGTCAGGTCAACGCGCAGCGCCGGGCTCGGCGCCGAGCAGGCGGACCGCCTCGCAAATCGGCATGCCAGCCCGCAGACCGGCTGCGATCGCGAGCGAATTGAGGTGCGACAGCGTGCCGTTGGCCAGTCCGTCGGCGGCGTCACCGATGCGTGCGGAGCGGTGGGAGTAGGTTGCGCCGATCACGTGCACGGTCTGGACCATTGCCAGACCGACGATGCCGGCGTCGTCCTTGCCGACCCCTGCGTCGTTGAAGAACACCGCGTGGGGCCGGGCCGTTTCTTCCAAAACGAAACGCGCCGCCGACACGCCGCCATGGGAGCCCGAGACAATGATCTGGCCGGCTTGGGCCGCGTTGACGGCGCTGATGGAGTCGAGAAGAAAAATGTGGCGCATTGCGGCGACTGGCGTTCGTGGTTGTCAACAATAGCATCGCCGGGTGATGTGGTGGCGACGTGGCAGCTGGATCTTGCCACCATGCCCAACCAGACGCATCGGTCGAATCGGGCGGAGATTTCGAAGCTGCGGGTCCAGACGCGCACGCGCCGCCGCGGTGTGGCACGCTTGCTGACGATTCGGCTGGGCGCGACCAGCAGCTGCTACAGGAGCCTCTCACCATGATCGTGCCTGACCTCGAAGCGCTTCGCCCCTGGCTCGACCGACGCGACAGCGCAACCGAGACCCTGAGTCCGGTTCCTGCGCTGGCCCTGGCGGCCACCCTGAATCTGCCCGCCGACCGACGGCCGGCGCAG
>JAYVOV010000277.1:0-1882 GCA_043757735.1 Burkholderiaceae bacterium | reverse complement strand
GATCACTGTATTGCTTGAGAACACGCGGCAACAGCAGCGCGGTTGCCATCGAGCCACTGCCAAATGCGGCCAGCGCCAAGGCCACGGCACTTTCAGGTTGTGACAGGCTCTCGCGGACGACGACGACGGTGTTGACGATCACCAGCGCGCTACCCGCAGCAGCCGTCAGGGTCAGTGCCAGCAGACCGCGCAGGCGGGGCGTGGCGAGATAGATGCGCAGGCCCTGCGTCAGCTTGCGACCGACGCTGAGTTGCGGCGCGGTGGCTCGCGCGTGGGGCAATACCACCGACAGCACCAGCAGCGCCGATCCCATGAAGCCGACGGCTGTGCCCAGAAACAGGCCGCGATAGCTGACGACCAGCAACAGCATCGCCGCAAGCGCTGGACTCAGCAGGTTTTCGAGGTCATAGGCGAGGCGCGAAAGTGACAGTGCCCGAGTGTAGTCCTCCTCATCCGGCAGCACTTCCGGGATGGTCGCCTGAAAGGCGGGCGTGAACGCAGCCGAGCTGCTTTGCAGCACGAAGATCAGCACATAGATTTGCCAGATTTGATCCACCCAGGGCAGCACCACCACGACTGCGAGGCGGCTGAAGTCGAGACTCACCAGCAGCGTGCGACGCGGAAAACCATTGGCGTAGGTCCCCGCCAGCGGAGCCACCAGCACATAGGCCGCCATCTTGATGGCAAGTGCCGTGCCGAGCACTGCGCCCGCGTCTTTCCCCGCCAGATTGTAGGCCAATAGTCCGAGTGCAACCGTGGCGAGTCCCGTGCCCACCAGCGCCACCGCCTGTGCAAGAAACAGGTGACGATACGTGCGGTTCTTCAGGAGGGAGAACATGGTCGCGCTAGATCAGCCGGGCCGATAGAGCTTCTGGAAGTAGCCGCTGACCTTCACCGTGATGGTCACAGGCGTGCTGCCCTTGTTCTTCCAATACCAGCCCTGCGATCCCTCGAATGGCGCGGTGAAACTGCCGTGGCCTGCAGATGTTTTTTTGGTCTTTCCAATAGCTCGTGAATTTGTCGCCATCGTTCGGCTTCTCGCCGTGCAGGTCGAAATTCACCGGGCCACCCTCGCTGACCCAGCTGAAGACGAAGGTTTCGCCCGCGTGCATCTGCGCCTTGATCTCGGCGCCCTCGTTGGCTTGCAGGGTCAGCGTCATTTCGCCGCTCTGGTAAGGCGTCGGCTGCTGGATGACGCTTGCGGTGGGATCAATTACTAAGGTGCTGGCGGCAGGCACGGGTGCTGCGACCGCACTGGCTTCGCCACCAGGGGCATGCAGCGCAGTGAGGCCGAGCGCCTTGCCGATGCCCGTCGGATCAATGGCGTATTCGGCCGGCAGCACGGTCGTCAGCAGGATGGCTCCTGCGGTCGCCAGTGCCAGCGCCGTGGCCTTCAGCAATTGCGGTGTGCTGGCGTGCAGCGTGGTGGTGGTTTCAGTCATATCGAGTCTCATCAAGGTTGGAAATAGCCCGCGAGCTGATAGCCCGTGAGCGCAAAGCCGGCGGTCATCAGAATCGCGTTGGTCGCGAAGGCTTGGCGGGTGAAAGCACTACTGCGCCGCCAGAAACCCATGACGATCAGGATGCCCGCGAGTGCCAGCAACTGACCGATCTCCACACCAACATTGAAGGCCAGCATGTTCGGCACCAGCCCGTCTTTGGTCAGTGAAAAGTCTTGCAGCTTGGTCGCCAGCCCAAAGCCATGGAACAGACCGAAGATCAGCACCGCCGCCTTGGTGTTGGGCTGAAAGCCCAGCAAACGCTGGAACGCCCCCAGATTGTCGAGCGCCTTGTAGACCACCGACATGCCGATGATTGCGTCCACCAGGTAGGGGTTCACATGCGTACCGCTGAGCACCCCGAACAGCAGCGTGCTGCTGTG
>JAYVOV010000276.1:0-1883 GCA_043757735.1 Burkholderiaceae bacterium | reverse complement strand
TTCGGGTGGCCAGCCGCGTCGAGTGGGACCGTTTCATGGACCGTCGCCAGACGCTGCGCGTCGACACGACCGCCGTCCGATCGCCGCTGCGCAGCCTGAATTTCGCCAACCTGCGGGTCAAAGATGCGGTGGTCGACCGGATTCGCGACACCCAGGGCGATCGCCCTTCAATCGACACCATCCGCCCCGATATCCGGGTCTTTTCGTTCCTCAACGAAAACGAGATCACCCTTTACCTGGACACCTCGGGCGAGTCGCTGTTCAAACGCGGCTGGCGGCGCGAGCGCGAAGACAAAGGCATTGCGCCGCTCAAGGAAAACCTCGCCGCCGGCCTGCTCGCCCTGGCCGGATGGACCCCCGACAAACCCTTGTTCGACCCCTACTGCGGCTCCGGCACACTGCTGATCGAAGCCGCCCAGCTCGCGCTGGGCGTCGCGCCCGGGCTGTCGCGTGCCTTCGGCTTCGAGAAGCTGCAAGACCATGACGCGGCCCTCTGGGCCTCGGTGCGTGGCAGCGCCATCCGCGAAGCACAGCAGCATGGCGCGCAGCTCGCGGGACGTCTGGAGATTCACGGCAGCGACATCGATCCAATCGCCATCGAACAGGCGCGCCGCAATCTCGAGCGTGCCGGGGTCGGCGGCGCCGGAATTCATCTGCAGATCGCCGACGCCGCACAGCTCGAGCCGCCCACCAGCACCCCCGGCATCATCGTGACCAATCCGCCCTATGGAGAGCGCATCGATGCGCATGAGTCCAATGATGCGCGGGCTCCGGCCATAAGCACCCGGCCGGTGTCGACCGATCCCGGCATCGAAGCACACCAGCGCGCGATGGCCGCGTTCGGGCGCACTCTGAAAGAAAAATTCGGCGGCTGGCAGGTGTTCGTGCTGTCGTCCGACCGTGAACTACCGCGTCAGCTCGGCATCAAAGAGTCGCGCAAGACAGCGCTCTTCAATGGCGCGCTCGAATGCCGCCTGTTTCGATTCGACGTCTTCGATCGCAGCACGCGCGTGGCCCACGACAAACTGCACGCCGAGCGCCATGCGCAGATGCGCGCGCAGGCAGGCGAGACGCCGCCACCCGGCAAGCCGGGGGGCACTGCAGAATGATCAGAGCATCCCCAGATGCTCGATGCCGCGGTTCAGATCCTTGTCTGAGTGACGGCTGTTCAGCTTGATGTTCAGGCGCAGATCGTTCACCGAGTCGGCGTTTCGCAGCGCATCCTCGTAGCTGATCTTGCTGTCTTCGTAAAGCACGAACAGGTGCTGATCGAAGGTCTGCATGCCGAGCTCGCGGCTCTTTTTCATGATTTCCTTGATCAGTCCCACCTCGCCCTTGAAGATCAGGTCGGCGATCAGCGGCGAGTTCAGCAAGATCTCGACCGCCGGCACCCGACCGGCGCCACTGGCCATCGGGATCAGCCGCTGCGAGATGATCGCCTTGATGTTCAAGGAGAGATCCATCAGCAGCTGCTGACGGCGCTCGTCGGGGAAAAAATTGATGATCCGATCGAGGGCCTGATTGGCGCTGTTCGAGTGCAGCGTGGCCACGCACAGATGGCCGGTCTCGGCGAATGTGACCGCATGCTCCATCGCGCTCCGATCGCGGATCTCGCCGATCATGATCACGTCGGGCGCCTGGCGCATGGCGTTTTTCAGCGCGATTTCCCAGCTATCGGTGTCCACGCCCACTTCACGGTGAGAAATGATGCAGTTGCGGTGCGGGTGCACGAACTCCACCGGGTCCTCGATGGTGACGATGTGGCCGGCGGTGGTCTCGTTGCGGTAGCCGATCATCGCCGCCAGCGTGTTGCTCTTGCCCGAACCGGTGGCCCCCACGACGATGATCAGGCCGCGCTTGGTCACCGACAGATCGCGCAAAAT
>JAYVOV010000275.1:0-6882 GCA_043757735.1 Burkholderiaceae bacterium | reverse complement strand
CGGGCACGCGAAATGATCTCGATGTTGCCGCCCAGCCAGACAATCTTTTTGCCGAAGGCCTCGCGCGACAGGCCGCGCACGGTCATCATGTCGAGCGCTTTTTCGGCCTGGCCGATCGAGCGCATGCAGTGGTGGATACGGCCCGGCCCCAGGCGGACCTGCGAGATCTCGAAGCCGCGGCCTTCGCCGAGCAGCATGTTTGAGGTGGGCACGCGCACGTTCTCGAACTTGATGTGCATGTGGCCATGCGGCGCGTCGTCGTCGCCGAATACATGCATCCCGCCCAGGATGGTCACGCCGGGCGTGTCCTTGGGGACGAGGATCATCGACTGCTGCTTGTGGGAGGGCGCGTTGGGGCTGGTCTTGACCATGGTGATCAGGATCTTGCAGCGCGGATCGCCGGCGCCCGAGGCGTAATACTTCTCGCCATTGAGCACCCATTCGTCGCCCTGCAGAACAGCCTGCATGCCGATGTTCTTGGCATCCGAAGACGCCCGCCAGGGTTCGGTCATGGCGTAGGTGGAACGGATTTCACCGTTCAGCAGGGGCTTCAACCAGCGCTCTTTCTGCTCTGGCGTGCCGACACGTTCCAGCACTTCCATGTTGCCGGTGTCAGGCGCCGAGCAGTTCATGGTCTGCGAGGCCAGGCGGTTCTTGCCGAGCTCGGCGGCGATGTAGGCGTAGTCGAGGTTCGACAAGCCTTCGCCGGTTTCAGCGTCGGGCAGAAAAAAGTTCCACAGACCTTCTTTCTTGGCCTGATTCTTGGCTTCTTCGAGCAGTTCGAGCTGACCCGGCACATAGCTCCAGCGGTCGGCCCGGCCTTCGCCGAGGGCATGAAATTTCACGGACATCGGATCGACCGTGTCTTTGACGAAGCGCTTCACATGCTCATACAAGGGCATCGCCTTGTCGGACATCCGCAGATCGTGAAGATCGTCGGACGGGGCCAGGCCAAAACCCGTTCCAGCTTGGGCAGATTTAGTGGTCATTCAGTCTTCTCCTTGGTCAGTCGCAATCGGACATTGGGAAAGTAGCGCGGGGCCCGCCTCTTGGCGAGATACGTTTCCGGGCATGCGCCCCGCCCGTTTCATCAAATGCAGTGCCGGCCGCTCGGGCGCCGCAGCGCCCTGGCCGCAGATGCCTCACGCGGCCGCCAAAACCGGCATGCGCGCGCCGTTGCGCTGCGCCAGCAGCGGGCGCACCAGGCGCGCGAAACGCTCGGCTTCTTCGTTGTGCAGGTAGCCCGACAGGCAAAAAGAGTGGCAGCCGATGTCGATGAACTGCTGCAAGGTATCGGCGCACTGCTGCGGATTGCCGACCACCGCGATGCCGGCGCCCGGGCGCACTTTGGTGATGCCGGTCCACAGATGGGGCGCGATCAGGTCGCCGTGGGTCAGCGCCAGTTCCTGCACCCGCCGATTGGCCTGAGACGACTCGTAGTGGCGGCGGATGAACGCTGTCTGCCCTTCAGTCACACCGGCCACGAGTGCGTTGGCCGCGCTCCAGGCCTCGTCCTCGGATTCGCGGCAGACCATCTGCAGCCGCATCCCGAAACCGATTGCGCCTTCGCGCCCGTGGCGCGCGGCCAACTGCCGGATGTCGTGCATGTTGGAGACGATCCGGTCAACGGTATCGCCCCAGAACAGATGAACATCGGCATGTTTGGCCGATACCTCCCAGGCCTGCGGCGAGCCGCCGCCCAGGTAGAATTTTGGATGCGGCCGCTGCAAGGGCTTGGGCGCGATCCGCGCCCTGCGCAAATGATGGAAAGCACCCTTGAATTCGACCGGCTCAGCACTGGTCCAGAGGGCCTTCATGATGGTCACTTCTTCGTCCATCAGGTCATAGCGCTGCTCTTTGGGCTGCTCGATCCCGTCCTGAATCGCCTCTTCGTCGCTCTGGCCTGCGATCAGGTTCACCGACACCCGCCCGCCCGACAGCTGGTCCATTGCGGCGATCATTCGGGCCAGCAGCACCGGCTTCATGTAACCGGGCCGCGCCGCGAGCAGCATTCGAATCGAACGCGAGCGCGCCAGCATCATCGCGGACGTGATGTAGGCGTCCCAGCATGACGAAGCGACCGGCACCAGCAGGTATTCGAATCCGGCTGCCTCGGCGGCGGCCACCACACGATCGAACATCTCCAGCGAAGGCGGCACCTCGGCATCGCGATCGGCATAGGCCGTGGTGTCGCCCGCAGTGGGCAAAAACCAACCGAATTCCAATGGACGATGTGAATTCACATTTACCTCCAGCCAGCGGCCAATCGAATCGCCTTGAACCCATGGCAGGGGTTCAAGTGCTGCGCCGACAATCTACGCCAAATCCGGTCGGCAATCAGAATTTCAGCGGCGATTTCAGACCCTGCCATCCGCTGGCAGAAGCGCGTTCGCATCACGCCGCATCACGCCGCATCACGTCGTAGGTCGACCCCGTCGTCGGCTCCCGGAACGTGCCGACCACACGAAAACCCAGGCGTTCATAAAAGGGCAGGTTCCTCGGCGTGAAAGTCTCCAGGTAGCAGGCAGCGCCGGCCTCGCGGGCCAGCGCCAGGGTGGGCGTCAGCAGACGCGCGCCAAGACCCTGGTTCTGCGAGGCTGCAGCCACGCCGACGATCGACAGGTACCAGGCGTCGGCAGGCGCCAGCGGCTCAGCCAGGGGCGCCATGAAACTCACGATGCGGTGATAGTTCTGAATGCCCTGGGGCCCGAGAACCGTCGCGAGATGCCGCTCCTTGGCGGCAGCTTCGGCGCCCCGGCGGGCCGCTGGCATGGGCAGCGACCAGATCGCCGCACACCCCGGCAAAACCGCGCACACACCGATCCGTTCGGCTTCGGCCATCGAATAGTCGAAATACTGACCCAGGACCGCATCGCGTCGCGCCGGGTCGGTCGCGAAGTCGACAGTGATCGATCGATAGAAAGGGTCGTCGGACAAGGCCTCGACCAGGGCACGCACGGTGTCGGCGCGGGTGTGAGGGGGCACGGGCATCCTATAGCAGCAGCACCATCACGCCCACCACCACCAGGAGTATCCCGACCGTCTCGCCGCGGCTCGAGCGCTGCGCGAACAGTTGGCGCGAAATGGCCTGAGCGAACAGGATCTCGACCAGCGCCACCGTGCGCACCAGCGCGGCCGTCTGGAGCGCGAAAGCGATGAACCAGCACAAGGATGCGAACGAGCCGAGCGCCCCTGCGGTGAGGGACGGCCGCCAGGCCTTGAAGATCTCGGCCAGCGTGCCGGGCGAGCGCGCCAGCAGCCAGCCCGAGAGCACGATGCTCTGGATGGTGAGCCCGATCACCAGGGTGATCGCCGCGCGCAGGTAGAAAGGATCATCGCCCAGCGCAACCACCGCGCCCCGAAAACCCACCGCGGACAGCGCGAATGTTGCCCCGGCAGCGATACCGAACAATGCGGGCTTCAATCGCGACTCGCCCTGCTGCCCCGGCGCACTGGACACCGACATCAGGATCACGCCGAAAGTGGCGATCACGATAGCCACCACCGCGATGGCGCCAAGCCGGTCGCTCAGAAAAACGAAGCCCAGAATTGCGACCAGCACCGGCTCTGATTTCACGTAGGCGGTGGCCACGGTGAACGATCGCAACTGCATCGCAGCGAGCATCAGTGCGGTGGCGACGATCTGGGTCAGGCCGCCAGTCAGCACCCAGCCCCAGAACTGGGGTTGCAAACGCAGTTCGCGGGGTGGTTCGACCACTGAGAGCATCAGGCTGAGGAACAAGGCGGCGAAGGGCAGTCCAAAGAGAAACCGGACATGGGTCGCCCCCACTGTGCCGAGCCGTGTGGTCAGGCTGCGCTGCATCGCGTTGCGGAAGGTCTGAGACAAGGCCGCGATCAGGGTGAACACGATCCACAACCAGGGCGGAACATCGGCCAGGGTCATCGGATCAACCTGAAACCAATGGCCGCGGCAGCGAGGCAGCCGGCCAGATGAACCATGCTGTGCAGCGCCGCCGAAACGAATTCGCCTCTCTGGATCAGCGAAAGCGACTCGCCCGAAAAAGTCGAGAAGGTGGTGAGTGCGCCCAGAAAGCCGGTTACCGCGAAAAGCTGCCACTCGGGCGCCAGGCCCGGGTGAGCGGCAAACCAGGCCAGAGCGCTTCCTGCCAGGAGTCCGCCGGCGAGATTGGCGGCGAGCGTTCCCAGGGGCAGCGCCGACCCCGTGGTGTTCAGCATCAGGCCAAGCACCCAGCGCAGCCAGGCGCCCAGCACAGCACCAGTCGCGACCGCGATCGCGCCGCTCAAGCTCATGTTCAAGGGCACCGGATTTTCCCGCCCCGGCAGGCGCCAGGAGACTGGCGGAATTGAATCCTGCCCGCGGCGCACAGGCCCGAAGAGTGCGCCCGGCTCACGAAGGTGTGGTCCAGCGCCGGGCAGCGGTATCGTCGCTGTCGCGCGCCTGCACCCAGCGCTCGCCTTGCGGCGTCGACTCTTTCTTCCAGAACGGCGCCTGCGTCTTCAGGAAGTCCATGATGAATTCGCAGGCCGCGAACGCTTCGCCGCGATGAGCGGACGTGGTGATCACGAGCACGATCTGATCGAGCGGGCGCAGCACCCCATACCGGTGGACGACGAGCAGGTCTTCGAGATCCCAGCGCCCGCGTGCCTGACCGCAAATAGCCTCGAGCGATTTTTCGGTCATGCCGGGATAGTGCTCGAGCGTCAGGGTATCGACCCCCTGCCCATCGTTGAGATCGCGGACTGTGCCGATGAAAGACACAACCGCACCGACCCGCGGATTGCCGGCCCGCAGCGCCTGGATCTCGTGGCCGATGTCGAAGTCTTCGAGTTGAACACGAACCGTCATCTGCATCCTTCAGCCGCCGGTGACCGGCGGGAAAAACCCGACCTCTGCGCCGGGCGCAATCAGCGTCGCGGCATCGGCCATCACCTGGTTGACCGCCATGCGCACCGCCCGACCTTCGGCGAGCGCCTGCGCCCATTCGGGGCCACGCGCGCACAGGTGAGCCCGCAGCTGACCAGCCGTCGTGACACCTGCGGGCAGGGTGAGCTGCTCGCGGCCGGTACCGAGCTTTTCGCGAAGACTGGCGAAGAACAAAACGGTGATGGTCATGACAGCAGATCTGTGAAGGGCAGAAAGCGCACCGGGTCACCGCGGCGCACCGGCGTTGCTGCAGGGGTGTCGACCAGTCCGTCGCCCCAGACGGTGGAGGTGAGCACCGCCGAACCCTGGTTGGCGAAGAGGTCCAGTGCGCCGCTGGCGTTGATTCTAGCGCGCAGGAATTCGCGCCGCCGATCCGGCTTCGGCCAATCGAAATCGGCGCGCAGCGTGATGGCGCGCGGCGCGGTATGCGCGACGCCCTGCAGTCGCAGCAGGAAGGGCCGAACCAGCACCAGGAAGGTGACGAAACTCGACACCGGATTACCTGGCAGGCCGATGAAATGGGTGAATAGCGACGCGTCACCGGGTTCAGTCGCAGGGTCGGTACGCGCCCCGTCGCGCCTCAGCCGCCCATAGGCCAGCGGTTTGCCCGGCTTGATGGCGATCTGCCACTGATGCAGTTCGCCCTCGGCCTGAACCGCCGGTTTGACATGGTCTTCTTCGCCGACCGACATGCCGCCGGAGGTGATCACGAGATCGCAGTTCGCCCCGGCCTCGCGCAGCGCCTGACGAGTCGCGGGCAGATTGTCAGGGACGATGCCCAGGTCGGTCACTTCGCAGCCCAGTGCACGCAGCAGCGACACGAGCACGAAACGATTGCTGTTGTACAAAGCGCCGAGTGGCAGCGGCTCCCCGGGCATGACCAGTTCGTCGCCGGTGAAAAAGCAGCCGACCCGCAGCCGCCGGTAAACCGGCAGTTCCGCCAGACCGACCGATGCGGCCAGCCCGAGCGCCTGGGGAGTAAGCCGCTGCCCGGCGCTCAGAACCACCTTGCCGCATTGGATGTCTTCACCCTGCTCGCGCACCCATTCGCGCGCTTTGGGTACGTGATTCACGATCACGAAGTCACCCTGCGCTTCGCACTGCTCCTGCATCACGACGGCATCTGCTCCGGAAGGGATGAAAGCCCCGGTGAAGATGCGCGCGACGGTGCCAGGTTCGAGCGCTGCACCAGGATGGCCCGCGGCGATGCGCTGCGACACACGCAGACGGGTGCCGGGCGCCGGCACATCGGCGGCGCGCATCACGTACCCGTCCATCTGGGTGTTGTCGGCCGAGGGCACATCGATCGTCGACAAGCGGTCAAGCGCCAGCACGCGCGCGTGCGCCTCCACCGTGGGTATCCATTGCAGGCCAGACACCGGCCGCGCACGGGCCAGCAGATCGGTCAGTGCATCATCGAGGGGGCGCAGCGTTGAACTCATGATGGGTCTCGAGAAAATCACAAATGAATTGCACCACGTCGGCTGGCCGGTTCAAGTCGAGGCGCGGCAGATCGGTCGGCACCGCGCCATCGCTCGCGACCGCCACGACGTTCTCGTCTTCAGGATAAAGCAGCGGCTTGCCCAGTCCGGCGCGGTGGACCTCGATCTTGGCAATGGCCGCGTGCTTGTAGCCCTCGACCAGCACCAGATCGCAGGGCGAGAACCGCAGCAGCTGCTCCTGCAGCGACGGCTCGGGTTCGTCGCGAAGCTCGTGCATGAGCGCCCAGCGCTGGCCGGAGGTGATCAGCACTTCGGCGGCGCCAGCCTCGCGATGTCGGAATGAATCCTTGCCCGGCCGGTCGATGTCGAACAGGTGGTGGGCATGCTTGATCAGCGACACCCTGATGTCACGCCTGATGAAGAGCGGAATCAGCCGCTCGATCAGCGTGGTCTTGCCTGAACCGGAGTACCCGGCAAATCCAAAGACCTTCATCGATGACACCGCCGAGGGCTGATCGCGGTGGCGATCAGCAG
>JAYVOV010000274.1:0-25784 GCA_043757735.1 Burkholderiaceae bacterium | reverse complement strand
CCTCGGCAAGCTCGAGGGCAACAACCCGGCCGGTTCGGTCAAGGACCGTCCCGCGCTGGCAATGATCGCGCGCGCCGAGGCGCGCGGCGAGATCAAGCCGGGCGACACGCTGATCGAGGCCACGTCGGGCAATACCGGCATCGCGCTCGCCATGGCCGCCGCAATCAAGGGTTACCGGATGGTGCTGATCATGCCGGACAACCTGTCGATCGAACGGCGCCAGTCGATGAAAGCTTACGGCGCAGAACTGGTGCTGGTGTCGCGCGAAGAGGGCATGGAGGGTGCCCGCGATCTCGCCGACCGCATGCAGTCGCGCGGCGAGGGCCGCGTGCTGGATCAGTTCGCCAACGATGACAACTGGGCTTCACATTACGAAACCACCGGCCCGGAGCTCTGGCAGGAGACACGGGGCCAGATCACTCACTTCATTTCGGCCATGGGCACTACCGGCACGATCACCGGCGTTTCGCGCTATCTGAAGGAACAAAATCCGGCGGTGCAGATCATCGGCGCACAGCCGCAAGAGGGTTCGTCGATTCCCGGTATCCGCAAATGGGCCGATGCCTACCTGCCGCGCATCTACCAGCACGCGATCGTCGATCGGATCGACTATGTCTCCCAGGCTGACGCCGAGGCGATGGCTCGACGGATGGCGTCCGAGGAAGGCATCTTCTGCGGCATCTCCGCGGCCGGCGCCTGCTGTATCGCGCTGCGGCTGGCCGAGACGGTCGACAACGCCACGATCGTGTTCGTGGTGTGCGACCGGGGCGACCGATATCTGTCGACCGGCGTGTTCCCGGCGTGAGGCCGCCCACCGGGGCGCAGGTCCAGCATCCGGTCAAAGGCATCGCGCTGCTGCTCGCCGCGGTCACGTCATTTGCCGTCATGGAGGCGATCGTCAAGTGGCTGGCACTGCGCAACCCTGTTCCGATGATCGTGTTCGCGCGGTATTTTTTTCACCTGCTGCTGATGATGATCTTTTTTCTGCCGAGCATGGGCACGGGGCTCGTCAAGTCGCGGCGTCCGGGCTTGCAGTGGCTGCGCGGGGCAGTGCTCGGCGTGTCGTCGATACTTTTTTTCGCCGCGCTGGCGAGTCTGCCGCTGGCGGAAGCGGCTTCGCTCACCGCGATCGCGCCCATCCTGGTCACTTTGCTGGCCGTGCGCCTGCTGGGCGAACGGGCGCCGCCGGGCGCGGCGTGGGCTCTCGCGTTGAGCTTTACCGGCGTGCTGTTGATCGTGCGCCCGGGCAGCGCGGTCTTCACCTGGTCGGCGCTGCTGCCGCTGGGCAGCGCTCTTTGCTACACCGGCTATCAGCTGATGACGCGCAAGCTGTCGACCATCGACGACGGCACTGTCACGCAGTTCATCGGTGCGCTGGTGGCCACCCTGCTGCTGGCGCTGCCCCTGCCGTTCTACTGGCAGATGCCGACTCATCTCATCGACATCGCCCTGATGGTGGCGACCGGGGCCATCGGTGGGTTCGGCCATCTGATGCTGGTCCGCGCGTTCGCGGCGGCGCCGGCTTCGCTGATCGCACCTTTCACCTATTTTCACCTGGTCATCGCGCTGTGCCTGGGCTATCTGGTGTTCGGCAACATGCCGGACTCAGTAGCGTTGGCCGGCATGGCGCTGATCGTGGCCACTGGCGTGATGATGGCGGTGCGCCAGCGAAGACCGATCGAACCAGTGGAAGATTGAATCGGGTCGATCCGCCCGCGCCATGCCCTGGCGCGCATTTACTTCTGGAAGCATGTTCATGACTTCAATCGCTGCTGCCGAACAGGCGAGCCGCTGGCTGGCTGATCTTGAATCCCTGTTGAGTCGAGCCGCAACCGACGACAACGTCAGAGCCCGCACCGCCCGGATCGCGACCGGTATCCGCGAACTGTTCGGCGACGAATGCTACTGGCGCGATCTCATCGCTTTCACCTGGAACATCAAAACGCTGGAGGGTGCTGCTGAGATCGGCGCGATGCTCGATGCGACCCTGGTGCGGGTGATGCCGGGGCAATGGCGAATCGAAGGCGAGCCGGCCGATCAGAACGGTGTGATCGATGCCTGGTTCGAGTTCGAGACCGCTGCGGGACGAGGGCGAGGGCATCTGCGACTCAAGGAGGGCCGCTGCTGGACGCTGCTCACCACATTGCAGGAACTGAAGGGCTTCGAAGAAAGGCACGGCGCGACGCGTCCTCGGGGTGTCGAGCACGGTGTGCATCCGGGGCGACTCAACTGGCTCGGTCAGCGCAATGCGCATGTGGCAGCGTTGGGGGTCACCGAACAACCCTACTGCCTGATCGTTGGTGGTGGCCAGGGCGGCATCGCTCTGGCGGCGCGCCTGAAGCGCCTGGACGTACCCGCGCTGGTGATCGAAAAACGGCCTCGCGCTGGTGACTCCTGGCGTGCCCGGTACAAATCGCTGTGTCTGCATGATCCGGTCTGGTACGACCATCTTCCCTATCTGCCGTTCCCCGATCATTGGCCGGTATTCACGCCAAAAGACAAAATGGGCGACTGGCTCGAGATGTACAGCCGGGTGATGGAGCTTGACTACTGGGGCGATACCGAGTGCCGAGGGGCTCGCTATGACGAGCAGGCGGGCCAGTGGCTGGTGGAGGTCTGGCGGGACGGCAAATCGCTCACCCTGCGGCCCCGCCAGCTTGTGCTGGCCACTGGCATGTCGGGCATGCCTGAGATTCCAGTGTTTCCGGGTGCTGAAAGATTCACCGGGGTGCAGGTGCACTCCAGTGCCTATTTGAGCGGCGAGGCCTGGCGCGGCAAGCAGTGCGTGGTGGTGGGCTCGAACAATTCGGCGCACGACATCTGCGCCGATCTCTGGGAAAACGGCGCTGAGGTCACGATGCTGCAGCGCTCCAGCACGCTGGTGGCGCGCTCTGAAACCTTGATGACGGTGGGCTGGGGCAAGCTGTTTTCAGAGTCGGCCCTGGCCGCCGGGATCACCACCGAACGCGCCGATCTCACGCTGGCGGCGATGCCCTTCAAAGTGATGGCGCAGCAGCAAAAGCCGGTCTACGAAGCAGTGGCCCGCATGGATGCCGATTTTTACGATCGACTGCGCAAGGCGGGGTTCCGGCTCGATTTCGGCGAGGATGGGACCGGGCTGTCGCTGAAGTACATGCGCCGGGGTTCCGGCTACTACATCGACGTCGGGGCCTCGGCCTTGATCGCCGACGGCAGCATCAGACTGCGCAGCCCGGTGACGGTGGCCGCCATTGGTCAACGCTCAGTGTTCCTGAGCGACGGCGGCGAGCTGCCGGCTGATCTGATCGTCTATGCCACCGGCTACGGCTCGATGAGCGGCTGGGCGGCCAGGCTCATTTCGCAGGAAGTGGCCGATCGGGTGGGATTGTGCTGGGGCCTGGGCTCCGGCACATCCAAAGACCCGGGCCCCTGGGAGGGCGAGCTGCGCAACATGTGGAAACCCACCGCTCAGCCGGCGCTGTGGTTCCATGGCGGCAATCTGCAGCAGTCGCGCAGTTTTTCTCTGTACCTCGCGCTGCAGTTGAAAGCGCGTCTGGAGGGGCTGGCTACGCCGGTGTACGGCGTGGCCCCGGTGCATCACCGGGGCTGAGCGGGGCGGACCACCGGTTGGTGCCAGGGTGTCAGGCGAATCGACAAGGCGGTCGACAGGCCGTAGACCACCATCGCCAGCGCCACCAGTGCGAAGTAGTGTCCCGGCTGCGCGTCGTGCGTGCTCAGCCAGGCGCCGGCCCCAGCGACCAGCACGAGGCGCAGCGTTGACGCGAGCACGGGTCCGAGCACCTTGCCCGAGCCTTGCGACGCGAAGTACAGGGTCAGGCCGAGGCCGAAGAACGGGAACGCCGGGCCGGCCAGGCGAAGGTAGTCGCGGGCCGGGCCAAGCACGCCCTCGTTTTGTGAGAACAAACCGGCCCACAGGTCTGGCGCGATCGCGACGACCGCGCCGATCAGCCCCAGATTGAACGCCGAGACCAGGCCGGCGGTCCAGGCAACCTTGCGGGCACGGGCGATCTCGCCTGCGCCGACCGCCATCCCGACCATCGGCACGGCGGCCACGCCGATGCCGAATGCGATCGGAATCAGCAGGAACTCGAGCCGCTGCCCGATGCCATAGCCGGCGAGCGGCAGCACACCCAGCCGCGCGATGAGGCCGGTGAATATCAGGACGGCGAGCACCGACTGCACAGGCGACAGGCAGGCGAGGGCCCCGACCTTGAGGATGTCGGCGAACATCGGCCATTGCAGGCGCATGCCGCGAAGCGCGAGCTTGAGGCGGCCTTGCCCGGTGGCCAGATACCAGTACAGGAAGGCAACCATCGCGGCGGTTGCAAGGATGTGGCCCAGCGCGACGCCCATCATGCCCAGGCGCGGGATCGGGCCGGCGCCGAGCCCGAGCGCACCGCCCAGCACGATCTGAAGGGCCGAACTGGCCAGGATCGTCATCGAGGGCACGCGCATGTTGCCGGTGCCGCGCAAGATGGCGCCCAGGCAGCTGCTCAGCCAGACGAGAATTGCGCCGCAGAACAGCACATTGGCGTAGCTGATGGCCTGCGCGAGCACGCCGGCGCGACCGCCCAGCAGCTGGTACAGCCAGGGACCTGCAGCAAGGATCAGCACCGTATAGACGGCGCCCACCCCCGCGCCGATCACTGCCGCGTGTTGCGCCAAAGTGGCGGCACGTGGAACGTCTGCGGCGCCGAGCGCGCGGGCGATGGCCGACGAGACGCCGCCGCCCATCGCGCCGTTGGACATCATGCCGGTCAGCATCGCGAACGGAAAGACGAGCGCCATGGCGGCCAAAGGCTCGATGCCGAGCAGGCCGATGTAGTAGGTTTCGGCAATGCCGACCAGGACCGCCATGCTCATCGACAGCACATTGGGTGCCGCCAGGCGCAGCAGCGTGCGCAGGATCGGGCCGTTGACCAGAGGATTGGCCGCGGCGGCGGGTTGCATGGATCGCATTTCTAGTTGCATATGCAAGCATTGTAGCTACAATTGATTCGATGAGCACACAAGGCCCCCCGTCCCATCCCGAATCGCGGTCTGCGCCGCTGTTCGAGGGTTCTGCCGCGTTGCCCATCCACGGCTGTACCCACTTCAAACTGCGTCAACTGCTGCGCAGTGTTGCCCGTCTGTATGACGCTGAGATCGGCAAAGCCGGCCTGAAGGGAACCCAGTACTCGCTGCTGGCGCATGTCGCCACCTTGGGTCCGGTCCAGCCGGCCGAATTGGCGCGGCGCATGGGCATGGATGCGTCGACGCTGTCGCGCAATCTGCGCCCGCTCATCGATCTGGGCTGGCTGGTCCAGGGGCCTGGCGCCGACGCCCGGTCACGTCTCCTGCAGCTCACCGGGGCCGGCGCAGCCAAACGCGTGGCGGCACGGCGTCACTGGCAACGTGCGCAGAACCAGCTCATCGAAAAACTGGGGCATGCGCGGGTTCAGGCCCTGCATGCCCTGATCGACGAAGGACTGAGCCGGCTGGCCGATCCGCAGACCACAGGACGGCCGCTGGCCGCTCAGTCGTTCAAGGGCGCCCCGCCTTGAGCGTGGCGGCCAGTTCGATCACCGCCATCGCGTAGAAGCTCGAGCGGTTGTAGCGGGTGACAACGTAAAAGTTCGGGGCACCCAGGAAGTAGACACTGGGCGCGTCGCCATTGGGCAACTCGACCAATGCCAACGGCATGTCGACTGGAATTTCATCCGGACTGCTCACGCCGTAGGCAATCAGCTCGGGCTGCTTCCACCGGGGCTCGATACCGGCATCGATAAGGGGGACGATTCGGCCCCCGTCGTCGAAGCTCGCGCGAAAATGGGTTGGTTCGCCGCTGCGCCAGCCATGTTCGGCCAGAAAACGGGCGACGCTGCCGATGGCGTCGGCCGGGCTGGCGCGAAGGTCGATATTGGCATCGCCGTCGAAATCGACGGCAAACCGGCGGATGCTGCCCGGCATGAACTGCGGGATACCGATCGCCCCGGCGAACGAGCCCCGAAGCGTCAGTGCGTCGAGCCTGCTGTCGCGGGTATACAGGAGGAAGTCGGCCAGCTCTTCGCGAAAATAGTCGGCGCGGCGCGGGTCTTCGAAAGCCAGTGTGGTCAGCGCATCGATGACGCGGAACTCGCCCATCACGCGGCCATAGATGGTCTCGACTCCGATGATCGACACGATGATCTCCGGCGGGACACCGTACTGATGCGCCGCACGGGCGATCGCTGCCTGGTTTTCGCGCCAGAAGCGCGCGCCTTCGCGAATGCGCACCGGGTCGAGGAAACGGGCGCGATAGACGCTCCAGGAGCGCTTGAAGCCGGGCCTGGCGGGTGCGATCAGGCGCAGCACATCGGGGCTGGTGCGAACCTGCGCGAACAATTCGAGCAGCACTTGTTCGTCGAAGCGATGGCGTTCCACCATGCCGCGGATGAATTCGCGGACGGCCGGCCGATCGGCGACGCCGTTGGGCGAGGTGGTGAGCGACGCGGCGTTTGCGGCGTTGGTGCTCCCGGTAGCGGCAGGCTTGTGCCGCGCGGGCCTGGCGCCGAGATCACCTGGCAGGGCGAGGCTGAACAACAATGGGACAGCGAGTAGTGCGCGGATAAGAAGGGGCATGCTGAGTCAGGGCTTGAAGGCGGTCACCAGAGCCCGCAAGTCTGCCATGTCTTTGGGTCCGGGCGCCTGGCCGCCGAAGCGCAGGCGGTTGTAAAGCCGCACAATGCCGCGGGCGCGCTCGGATTGGGCCGTGTCGAGCAGTCGTTCGACACGTGCCAGCACCTGCAGCGGCGTCTCGTGGACCTCCCGCACGATGCCGGCCTCGGCCAGCCGGCGGCAGAATTCGGTATAGCAGCGCTGCACCGGATCGCGGACGCGGCGCGGGTGCAGGGTGATCAGTGCCACCGCTCCGATCAGCAGCGCCAGCCCGCCCGCCATCACGCCGAAGAGCTCCTGCCAGTCGTCCATGGCCAGCCCCAGCGAGCTGAGAAAGCGTTGCTGTTTGGCGTGATCGTACGACAGGATCCACTGGTTCCAGACGTTCGAGATCGCGTCCAGATTGAAGCGCAGGCTCGACAGCAGGGGCGGATTGGCGCTGTCGCGTGCGGCGCGAAGCGATCGGCTGCCGCGTTCGATGCGCTCGGGCGCAATCGCCGAGGTGGGATCGATCCGGACCCAGCCTCGGCCCTCGAGCCAGACCTCCGCCCAGGCGTGGGCATCGGCCTGCCGGACCGTCCAGAAATCATCGACCGGATTGCGTTCGCCGCCCTGATAGCCGGTGACCACCCGCGCGGGGATGTCGAGCGCGCGCATCAGCACCGTGAAGGCGCTGGCATAGTGTTCACAGAAGCCGGCTCGGGTGCCAAACAGGAACTCGTCGACGCTGTGCCGGCCGAGCAGCGGCGGGCGCATGGTGTAGCGGAACGGTTGCTGCGCGAACATCGCCAGGGCGCGTTCGACCAGGCGGCTGGTGTCGGGTTCTTCGTTGCGCCAGCGCGCCGCCAGTTCGAGTGTGCGCGGGTTGAAGCTCGGTGGCAGGTCGAGCCAGTTCCGTAGCGTCAACGCAGTTTCATTGAGCCCGAACTGATAGTCGAGACGCGATTCGAGGCGATAGCGGGTGCGCTCCTGGATCCGTTCTCGAGCGATCAACTGCAGGTCGGGGTGCAGCAGCGGCGCGCCGGATGGCAACGGGCCGATCGAGACCGGTGCGTCGAGCGCGAACAGCCAGGCGCGATGGTGCGGCTCGAGCGTGATCCGGTAGCCCAGCGCGGGTCCGGGCTCGACCTGCACATTGGGCAGGGGCAGCGGCGCAACCGGGTTTTGCAGCGGTTTCCAGGCCACGCCATCGAAGCTGCCGAACACCGGTCCGCGCCAGTACAGCGAATTGGCCGCCGGCATGGCGCCCTCGAACTGCACACGGAAGGCGATTTCATCCGAGTTGGCGAGCTCGGCGATGGCGCCCGGCTGCATGGTTTCCGAGAGGCCGGTCCGCGCACCCGGCATCTCATCTGGTGATCCCCAGAGCGGACCCTGGAGTCGCGGGAAAAGGACGAAGAACAAGATGGCGATCGGCAAGGCCTGCAGCAGGATCGAGCCGGCGCTGCGGAAACGCCGCCCGATTGGCAGCTCGCGCGCGCCGAACTGCATGGTGAGCATCGTGGTCACCAGCGCCAGCACTGCGATCAGCGACAGGGCCGCGGTGACCAGCGATTGCGAGTGGAAGAATGCGGTGATCAGCAGAAAGAAGCACAGAAAGATGACCACGAACAGGTCTCGACGGACGCGCATCTCCATCAGCTTCAGACCCAGGAACAGCACGAGCAGCGCCACGCCGGGCTCGCGTCCGAGCAGGGTCTTGTAATGTGCATAGACAGCAGCGGTGCACGCTATGGCGGCCACCCAGCGGACCGAATCGCGCGGCAGCCAGCGGCCGGAAATCACCAGCCCGAAACGCCAGAGGAACAGCAGTGCGAAGCCGGCAGACGTCCACCAGGGCAGGTGACTGGCATGCGGCAGCACGGCCAGCACGATTGCGCCCATCAGGAAAAGGGTGTCTCGCCGATCGCGCTCCCACTGCTCGCCCATCTGACCACCCAGCGCGCGCAGTGACCTGACCAGGGCGGCCGAAGGGCGCGAAGCGGCGGCGGAATTGCTGGTGGCCATCGGCAGCGCTCAGATCCGCGCCAGGGCAAGGGCTTCGAGGCAGTTGTCGCGATGCAATCCACCGCTGTCGAGGTCGAGCACCCTGGCGGGCAGGCGCAGCGACCAGCGCAGCCCTCTGGCTTCAGCCTCGATCACCCAGGCGGCAAGGCGCGACAGTCTGGCTTCACCATCGAGCGAGTGTGGCAGCGACTGCCAGTCGAGCAGCAGTTCGCCGCGGGCTGCGCCTTCGAACTGCTTGACCAGCAAGTCGTCGCCGGCGCTTCTGGCCACCGCTTTCCAGGCGATCCGGCGCGGTGAATCGCCGGGCACGTAAGGGCGCAGCGCGGCGAGGTCTTCTTCGCCGACTCCGCCGCCATTGCCTTCGCCGGCCGCGATGCTGGTGGTAGGCAGCGCCATGGCGGGCCTTTCTGGAGACGGGTAGACCAGGACGCTGCCGGCTGGCTGCCAGTAGGCCCAGGCTCGCCACAAGCCCAGCGGATATTCAGTCGACAGACGGATCTGCGGCAAGGGCATCTGGCCACGTGTCGGCGCCGGCCAGACTACCCGCGATGGCTGCTCGGTGAGCGCGGCGATGTCGGCCACCTCGGGCGCCGAGGCTCCCGGCGCGATGAGATGCAGGGCGAAGCGCTCGGTGCCGCGGCGCTCCGACAGCGACGTCTGCAGCTCGGCGACGGCCCCGGCGAACACCGGCTCGACGCGACCAGCCCGCAGAGCCAGCGCAGAGAGGTTGCGAAAGGTGTGCAGCATCGTGACGACGGCGACCGCTCCGAGCAGGAATGTCAGCATGAAGCCGAGCGACAGCGAGTAGTTGATCGACGCAATCAGCATGGCCAGCAGCACGACGGCATACAGCACGCCGGCACGGGTCGGCAGGATGAACACGTTGCGCTGCGCGAGCAGCAGCTCACCATGATGCGGGCCCGCTCGGCCCGGCAGGCGCGTTGCGAGGTGATCTATCCAGGTGAAGGTTGCCCGGCTCAAGGCACCGCCACGCCCTTGACGATGCCGGAGACGATCTCGGCGCGGGCCCGATGCGAGCCGGCGCTGCCTTTGGCCGGACGCAGCCGATGCCCGGCGACCACGGTCACCACCGCCTGCACATCGTCTGGCAGAACATGATTGCGGCCGTCGAGCATTGCCCAGGCCCGGGCGGCCTGCATCAGGCCCAGACCGGCGCGCGGACTCAGGCCCTCTGCCAGGGCGGGCGAGCGGCGGCTGAAGGTGAGCAGGTTCTGCACGTAGTCGAGCAGCGCAGGGCTGCAGCGGATCTCGCGCACCTGCCGCTGCAGGACCACCAGGTCTGACGGCGCCATGCACGGCTTCAGTGCGGCGAGCATGGCGCGCCGGTCGCTGCCCTCGAGCAGCGCGCGCTCGGCCTTGGGGTCGGGGTAGCCGAGCTCGATGCACATCAGAAAGCGGTCAAGCTGCGATTCGGGCAGGGGAAAAGTACCGATCTGATCGAGAGGGTTCTGGGTGGCGATGACAAAAAAGGGATCAGGCAGCGGCTGAGCCTTGCCTTCCACCGAGACCTGACGCTCTTCCATCGCCTCGAGCAACGCGCTTTGCGTTTTGGGCGAGGCCCGATTGATCTCGTCGGCCAGCAGCACCTGCGAAAACACCGGCCCCGGGTGAAACACGAAAACCGAGCGTTCGCGGTCGAACACCGTGACCCCGGTGATGTCGGCAGGCAGCAGATCGTTGGTGAACTGCAGGCGCTTGAACTGCAGACCCAGCGATATCGACAGTGCATGTGCCAGCGTGGTCTTGCCGACCCCGGGCAGGTCTTCGATGAGCAGATGGCCGCGCGCCAGCAGGCAGGCCAGCGCGAGGCGGATCTGCGGTTGTTTGCCTACGACGATCTGTCCGACCTGGACGGCAACTGCGTGAATCTTGTCGAGCATTCGTGGCGAACAATAAGGAGGTGAGCGGGCGCCAGAACGGGGCGGCGAGCCTGGGCCCCAGATCTGGGCGACGACACGGCTCGATCCGAGTGTAAACCGAAGCACGGCCGCGACCATGCGGCCAGCCACCCATCGCCGACGGAAGGTGCGGTCGGGCGTCGCGCCGGCGCGTCGCCCCGGTTTGGCCGCAGCCGCGCTGCCGCGATAGCATCGCAGCTTCGCTTCACGAGAGAGAATGCATCATGGCTGCTGTCCTGCACGACCGTGCCGCCGATCCAATCCTGCTGATCTCGCAATCGGGTGGGGTGGCGACGCTGACGATGAATCGGCCCGCCCAGTACAACGTGTTGTCCGAGGCGATGCTCGAGGCGCTGCAATGCGCCCTCGAACGCCTGGCCGATGACGCCCAGGTGCGGGTGGTGGTGCTGGCCGCAGCCGGCAAGGCGTTTTGCGCCGGACACGACCTGCGCGAGATGCGTGCCGAGCCGACGCTGGCTTACTACCAGTCGCTTTTTTCACAATGCTCGAGACTGATGAACACGATCCAGGCAATGCCGCAGCCGGTGATTGCGCGTGTCCAGGGCGTTGCAACGGCGGCCGGCTGCCAGCTGGTGGCGATGTGTGACCTGGCGGTAGCCAGCGACCAGGCCCGTTTCGCGGTGTCGGGCGTCAATCTGGGCCTGTTCTGCGCGACGCCGTCGGTTGCGCTGTCGCGCAACGTCTCGCGCAAGGTGGCCTTCGAGATGCTGGTCACCGGTGAGTTCATCGATGCCGCGCAGGCTCGTGAACGCGGGCTGGTCAATCGCGTGGTGGCGGCCGATCGGCTGGATACGGAAGTGCAGGCGCTGGCAGCCTCGATCGTCGCCAAACCCGCGGTGGCGATCGCCGCCGGCAAGGGTCTGTTCTATCGCCAGCTCGAGATGGGTGTCGAGGCGGCGTATCAGCTGGCCGGCCAGACCATGGCCTGCAACATGATGGCGCCTGACACCCTGGAGGGCGTGCAGGCTTTCATCGACAAACGTCCGCCGGCGTGGAAGTCGTGAAGGCCGGGCGCACGGATGAGTGAATCGACGATTCGCCGTTTTCTCGATGCGCTGGGCCGCCATGACGGCGCTGCCCTGTCAGGGTGTTACCACCCGGCGGCCACTTTCAGCGATCCCATCCATCCGGACGTTCGCAACGGGCGGATCGACGCGCTTTGGCAGTACCGGCTGGCTCGCCTCGACACGGTCGAGACCGAAATCCTGTCGATGTCGGGAGATGACCGGAAGGCGCGGATGCGCTGGACGGCGCGCTGGCGCCGGCGCGGCGGCGGGCGGTCGCGTCGGGTTCACCGGCTTACCCTCGAATCGACCTTCACGTTCTGGGACGAACGCATCGCGCGCCAGGTCGATGCGTTCGCGCCGTGGGCGTATCTGCGCCAGACCTGCGGGGTGCAGGGACTGCTCACGGGCTGGTGGCCCGGAGCCCTGCCTGGACAGCAGGCGCGCGCGGCCGATGCGCTCGATCGGTTCATCATGGAGCGGCCGTCTGAGACGCACCGAACCCAGAGCGTGGAGGCCCTGCCTTGACTTCATTCACCGCAGCCACCAATTTTCACCATGACCAGCCGCCGCTGACCGCTGTATTGGTCGTCCAGCTGGGCACGCCGCAGGCGCCGCAGGCCGGATCGGTGCGACGCTATCTGGCTGAATTCCTGTCTGACCCGCGCGTGATTGAAATTCCGCGCCTGGTCTGGCTGCCGCTGTTGCACGGCGTCATTCTGAGGACCCGACCGGCCAGGTCGGCCGCGAAGTACGCCTCCATCTGGACCGATGAAGGCTCGCCCCTGGCGGTGCACAGCCGCCGCCAGGCCAAGCTGCTCGGTGGTTATCTGGGTGAGGCGGGCCATCGGGTAGAGGTCGCGCTGGCGATGCGTTATGGCGAGCCGTCGATCCCCTCGGTGCTGCGTGAGCTGCGCGAGCGCAATCTGACCCGCCTGCTGGTGTTGCCGCTGTATCCGCAATACGCGGGTTCAAGCGTGGGTACGGCGCTCGATGCCGTCATGCGCGAACTGTCGGCCTGGCGCAACCCGCCGGAGCTGCGCACCATCAAGCATTTCCATGACGATCCAGCCTACATCGCGGCACTGGCCGAAAGCGTTCGCGCCCATTGGCGGCGCGAAGGCGAGCCGGAACGACTGCTGATGAGTTTTCACGGGGTTCCCGAACGAACCTTGCTGCTGGGCGATCCCTACCACTGCGAATGTCTGGTGACCGCGCGTCTCCTGGCGCAGGCGCTCGAACTGCCGCGCGAGCGCTGGCGCGTGAGTTTTCAGAGCCGGCTGGGCCGTGCCCGCTGGCTGCAGCCGTACACCGAGGCCACCTTGCGCGAACTGGGGGCGGCGGGCACCTCGGGGCTCGATGTGATCTGCCCGGGTTTCGTCGCCGATTGCCTGGAAACGCTGGAAGAGATTTCGATCGAGGGGCGCCACACCTACGAAGCGGCCGGTGGCAAGGCGTTTCGCTATCTGCCCTGTCTGAACGAGAATCCGGCTTTCATCCATGCGCTGACAGGTTTGGCGGGGCGGCACCTGCAAGGATGGCCGACCGCCCGGCCCGACGAAGCCGGTCAGGCCGCCCTTGCTTCAGAACTGGCCGAGCGCCTTTCGCAAGCGCGCAAGGCGGGTTCTGCCGCGTGATCCAGACGCTGGCGGGGTCCCAGGCACTCGCGTGACACTTCTCAATCATTGTGCAAAAAGCGGCGGGAATTGGGCATGGAGGGGGCTTGAATCCCGGGGCTCCGCCCCCAGATCTGACGGGCTATTGGCGCGCTGAAGCGCCAAGGCATTGATTCAACTCAATAAGGAGAAGCGGATGTCGGATCCGCAGGCGCAAGCGCCTCAGCCATCGGTTCCAGAAACTGTGGCCACCGCAGACACCTCGAACATGGCTGGCGAGCCTGATCTGGCGCAACGCCTGGCGCAGGCGGAGGCCAAGGCAGCCGAGTATTTCGACCAGTTCGTGCGGGCCCGTGCCGAAATGGAAAATGTTCGCAAGCGGGCTCACGAAGACGTGAGCAAAGCCAATAAATTCGCGATCGAGTCGTTCGCTGAGAGCCTTCTGCCGGTCTGCGACAGCCTCGAGATGGCGCTTACGGTGGCATCACCCACGCTGGAGAGCCTGCACGAGGGGGTATCGGCCACCTTGCGGCAGCTGGCGTCAGCGCTCGAAAAAAACCGCGTCATCGTGATCAGCCCGGCGGGCGAAAAATTCGACCCGAATCGCCATCAGGCTATTGCGACCGTGCCCGCAACCAGCACGCAGCCGCCGGTGCCAGCCAATCACGTGGTGGCAGTCCTGCAAAAAGGCTATCTGATCAACGAGCGTGTGCTGCGCCCGGCGCTGGTCAGCGTGGCCCAGGGCTGAATACGCACCGACGGTCGCCAGGCGGCTTGAATTCCAGCCGGCGACGCACATCTAGCAGACATCCCGAACACTTTCGGACAACGATTCCGACCGAGGACTGAGAACATGGCAAAGATCATTGGCATAGACCTGGGCACGACCAATTCGTGCGTGGCGATCATGGAAGGCGGCCAGCCCAAAGTGATCGAGAACTCCGAAGGCGCGCGCACCACGCCGTCGATCATCGCCTACATGGAAGACGGCGAGATCCTGGTTGGCGCCCCTGCCAAGCGGCAGGCTGTTACCAATCCGCGCAATACGCTGTATGCGGTCAAGCGCCTGATCGGCCGCAAGTTCGAAGAAAAAGAAGTCCAGAAGGACATCAGCCTGATGCCCTATACCATCGTCAAGGCCGACAACGGCGACGCGTGGGTGGGTGTGCGCGACAAGAAACTGGCGCCGCCGCAGGTGTCGGCCGAAGTACTGCGCAAGATGAAAAAAACCGCAGAGGACTATCTCGGCGAAGAAGTGACCGAGGCCGTGATCACGGTGCCGGCCTACTTCAATGACAGCCAGCGTCAGGCTACCAAAGACGCAGGTCGCATTGCTGGCCTGGACGTCAAGCGGATCATCAACGAACCCACCGCAGCGGCGCTCGCGTTCGGCCTGGACAAGGCCCCCGGCAAGGATCGCAAGATCGCGGTGTATGACCTGGGCGGCGGCACCTTCGACGTCTCGATCATCGAGATTGCCGATGTCGATGGTGAAAAACAGTTCGAAGTGCTGTCGACCAACGGCGACACCTTCCTGGGCGGCGAAGACTTCGACCAGCGCATCATCGATTACGTGATCGGCGAGTTCAAGAAAGAACAGGGCGTCGACCTCGCCAAGGACGTGCTCTCGCTGCAGCGCCTGAAAGAGGCGGCCGAAAAAGCCAAGATCGAACTGTCGTCGAGCCAGGCCACCGATTTCAACCTGCCGTACATCACGGCAGACGCGTCCGGGCCGAAGCACTTGAACATGAAGCTCACGCGCGCCAAGTTCGAGGCCCTGGTCGAAGACCTGGTCGCCAAGACGGTCGAGCCGTGCAAGCTCGCGCTCAAGGACGCCGGTCTGAAGGCCTCCGACATCGACGATGTGATCATGGTCGGTGGCATGACCCGCATGCCCAAGGTTCAAGACACCGTCAAGGAATTCTTCGGCAAAGAGCCGCGCAAGGACGTCAATCCCGATGAAGCGGTGGCCGTTGGCGCCGCGGTCCAGGGCTCGGTGCTGGCCGGCGAACGCAAAGACGTGCTGCTGCTCGACGTCTCGCCGTTGTCGCTGGGTATCGAGACTCTGGGCGGCGTGATGACCGCGATGATCAAACGTAACACCACGATCCCGACCAAGCACGCCCAGGTATTCTCCACCGCCGACGACAATCAGCCGGCAGTGACCATCAAAGTGTTCCAGGGCGAGCGTGAACTGGCATCGGGCAACAAGCTGCTGGGTGAGTTCAATCTGGAGGGCATCCCGCCCTCGGCGCGCGGCACGCCGCAGATCGAGGTCACGTTCGACATCGATGCCAACGGCATCTTGCATGTGTCGGCCAAGGACAAGGCCACCGGCAAAGAGAACAAGATCACCATCAAGGCCAACTCGGGCTTGTCTGAAGCCGAGATCCAGAACATGGTGAAAGACGCGGAAGTCAACGCGGCCGAGGATCACAGGCGGGTCGAACTGGCCAACGCGCGCAATCAGGCCGAAGCAATGGTGCACTCGGTGAAGAAGTCGCTCACCGAATACGGCGATCAGATCGGCGACGAGAAGGGCAAGATCGACGACGCGGTCAAGGCGCTGGAAGAGGCCTTGAAGGGCGAAGACAAAGATGCGATCGAAGCCAAGACGGCGGCGCTCGGTACCGCCTCGCAGAAACTGGGTGAACTGATGTACGCGAAGATGCAGGCCGAACAAGGTGCGGGCGGCGCGGCCGGCGCAGCTGGTGCGGCGGCTGGCGGTCCGGCAGGCACGGCGGGTGAGGCCAAGCAGGCCAACGACGACGTCGTCGATGCCGACTTCAAGGAAGTCAAGCGCGGGTAACCTTCGAGGCCGCGCGGTGAGGCCGCAGGCCTTTCGCACCCGGACCGCTGCCCATTTCGATGGCCAGCGGTCCGTGTCGCTTGAGGCGCCGGGTGATTTGCGACGGATTTTCCGCGATTGCCTGGCGGCGGCCGCGTGCTAATGAATGGCCCCGCCGGGGCACAGGAAAGATTGAATGGCCAAGCGTGACTATTACGAAGTTCTGGGTGTCGCCAAAAACGCGACCGAAGAAGAACTCAAAAAATCCTTTCGCAAGCTCGCGATGAAGCATCATCCAGACCGCAATCTGGATGACAAGTCTGCCGAGGAGAAATTCAAGGAGGCCAAGGAGGCCTACGAGATGCTCTCCGACCCCAAGAAGCGCGAAGCCTACGACCGGTTCGGTCATCCCGGGGTCGATCCCAATGCGGCGGGCGGATTTCCCGGCGGCGCGGGCGGGGGCGGCGGTTTCTCGGACGTGTTCGGCGACATTTTCGGCGACATTTTCGGCCAGGGCCGCAGCGGCGCCGGTGGCGGGCGCAGCAATGTCTATCGGGGCGCTGATCTGCGCTACGCAATGGAGATCATGCTCGAGCAGGCGGCTGCCGGCTTTGCGACCGAGATCCGCGTGCCCAGCTGGGAGGGCTGCGACGTCTGCAGCCGCACCGGCGCCAAGCCGGGCACCAAAGCCAAGGTCTGCGCAACCTGCGCGGGCCAGGGCACGGTGCGTCTGCAGCAGGGTTTCTTTTCGATCCAGCAGACCTGCTCGGCCTGCCATGGCAGCGGCAAGGTCATTCCCGAACCCTGCACTGCCTGTGACGGCGTCGGCCGCATTAAAAAGGCCAAGACGCTCGAGGTGAAAATCCCTGCCGGCATCGACGACGGCATGCGCATCAGGCTGACCGGCAACGGCGAGCCGGGCGTCAACGGCGGACCCTCGGGGGATCTCTACGTCGAGATCAAGGTCAAGGAACACGTGGTGTTCCAGCGCGATGGCGACGACCTCCATTGCGAGATTCCGATCTCCTTCGTGACCGCTGCGCTGGGCGGCAAGATCAATGTGCCGACGCTGCATGGCAGGGCCGAAATCGAACTCCCGGAGGGCACTCAGACCGGCAAGACGTTCCGGCTGCGCGGCAAGGGCATCAAGGGGTATCGCTCGAGCTATCCGGGTGACCTCTACGCCCATGTCGCGCTCGAGACGCCGGTGCGCCTGAGCGACAAACAGAAGAAGCTGCTGCGCGAATTCGACACCACGCTGCAGGATCCCAAACACAGCCCGCAATCGAAGGGCTGGATGGACAAGGTCAAGGACTTTTTCCAGTAGCCGAGAAGCCGTCGACCGGCTCCCTAGCCCGCCTGGGTCGATCGTTCGGCCCACGGCAGGGCTCGCAACTGGGCGTCGGTGACGGCGGCTGGCGCGAGGCCGAGCTGCTCGCACACGCAGGCGAGTGCTTGCGGCTCCAGTTCTTCACAGCATTCAGCCAGGCGCAGCAGTTGGCCCATCGGTCCGGCGCGCTGCATCAGCGCCAGGGCGATCGCCGGCGCCGGCTGCAGGGCAGCAACCACGCGCTCGACAGGCAGTTCCATCATCGCCGGCAGCACCGAAAGCAGCCCGGTAAAAAATGCGTCGTTGCCATCGAGCGGGGCGGCCAGTTGCGGGCACAACACCTCCATCATCCGCCCACGCACGGTCGCCGTATTGGCCAGCGCCGCATTGGCGCCGGTATCGACGCTGGCAGTCACGAGCGACAAGCCCAGCCAGCGGGCCAGCGGCCGATAGCCGATCACCGTTAGGGCTTCGCGCAGCGCGCGCACCGGCGTGCGCAGCCCGAGCGCGGCGGAATTCGCATAGCGCATCAGACGAAACGCCAATGCGGGGTCGGCATGCAGGGCCTGCTCGATCGCCACGAATGGCGCTTGCGCATGGGCCAGGCCGAGCGCGCGCAGAACGCTGGCGTAGGCTGGGTCGACGCGGCCGCTGCCGGGTTGCGGATCACGCACGAACCAGTCGCCCTCGATCAGATCGAAGCCGGCCGTCTGCGCGGCGTTTCGTCCGGCGACGCTGCGCACGCCCGTGGCGATGACCCGGGTACGCCGGCGATGCAGGGCCTCGACATAGCGGGTGAGATGGGCTTGCGGGACGCAGCCCGGATCGACCCCGGCGTATTTCGCCGAGGACAGCCGCGTCAGCCACGCTGAGCGCGGGTTCACGTCGGTCAGGGCCAGATGCACGCCGCGCGCGCGCATGGCGTCGAGCTGCGTCTGGCTGCTGGCGGGATCGTCGGCGTCGCCGATCGGGCACAGCACGACGTGGCGGGCAGTCAGCGCCGAGCTGCAGGCCCGACGCAGCTCGTGCGCCTGGACGTCGACAAACACCTGTGCCTGCGGCGGATCGCCGGCCAGTCGTTCCAGCAGTGCGGTGGCGCCGCCATGCGCGATCCGCAGCCGGTAGCCGACCAGCCGATCGCGTCGGTCGACAATCGGCGTGCGGGTCAGGGCGAAGGCGGCCGTCATCGGTTGGTCAGAATGGGTTCAGTGTTCATCGGTACGGTATCGGGTGATTGTCGCGAGATTGAGCAGGCGCAGTCATTGCGACCGATCGGCGCGCGGCGCGACAGGATGGCCGGTGTCCTGACGTACCATCGCTGAAGGCGAGTTCGATGGGGGCTGCACGATCATGAAACTGACTTTCGCAGGCGCAGCCGGTACGGTCACCGGTTCAAGGCATCTGTTCCAGGAGGGGCAGCGGGCGTTTCTGCTCGATTGCGGCCTTTTTCAAGGCTACAAGCAGCTGCGCCTGCGCAACTGGACGCCGCTGCCGATCGCACCGGACCGCATCGATCAGGTGGTGTTGAGCCATGCCCACCTCGATCACAGCGGTTATCTGCCCGCGCTTGTTCGCGATGGGTTTGGCGGGCCCATCTACGCCACTGCCGCAACCATCGATCTGTGTGAAATTCTGCTCAAGGACAGTGCGCACCTGCAGGAAGAGGAAGCCCGCTTCGCCAATCGGCACGGTTTCTCGAAGCACGTGCCGGCCGAGCCGCTCTATACGGTCGATGACGCGCTGGCCGCCATAAAGCATTTCCGCGCGGTTGAATTCGGCGAGGCCGTCAATCTTGGCGAAGGCTTGTCGGCCACGCTCGAGTCGGCCGGTCATCTGCTCGGCGCCGGCATCGTCCGGCTGGCGCGCGGCAAACGTTCACTGGTGTATTCGGGCGATCTCGGCCGACCGGCAGACACGATCCTGCGCGCGCCGGCTCGCTTCGAAGGCGCCGATCTGCTGCTGCTCGAATCGACCTATGGCGATCGGCGTCATTCGACTGACGATGCGCAGGCCGTGCTGGGCAGGCTGGTTCGCGAGACCGCGGCGGCTGGTGGATCGCTGCTGATTCCCTCGTTCGCGGTCGGTCGCGCGCAGACGGTGATGCTGGCCTTGACGCGATTGAAAGCGGCCGGCGAGATCCCTGACCTGCCGATCTTCCTGGACTCGCCAATGGCTATCGACGCGACCGCCCTGTATCGTAAATATCGGCGACAGCATCGATTGACGGTGGCCGAGTGCCGGGCAATGTGCGGTGTCGCCCGGCTCGTCAACACCCCGGAGCAGTCCAAGGCGCTGGCAAATCTGCGAATGCCCTCGGTCATCATCGCCGCCAGCGGCATGGCTACCGGCGGGCGTGTTCTGCATCACCTGAAGACCATGGCGCCCGACCAGCGCAACCGAATCCTGTTCGTTGGTCATCAGGCGGGTGGCACGCGCGGCGCCCATCTGGTCGCGGGGGCCACCGAGGTCAAGATTCATGGCGAGTGGGTTGCGGTGCGCGCGGGGGTGAGCAACATCGACGTCTGGTCGGCCCATGCCGACGCCGACGAGATCATGGGCTGGCTGAAGACTGCCAAACGCGCGCCTGACCAGGTCTATCTGGTGCATGGCGAACCAGCGGCCGCAGACACATTGCGCCAGCGCATCGAGGAGCAGCTCAAATGGCGGGTTCAGGTGCCCGATCACCTGCAGTCGGTGGAGATCGATCTTTGATCTGCCGCCTGCCACATCAGTGCAATGCATACACCGGCGCGGGCCGGATTCAACTCCGACAGCCTCCTCGAGTCTCGCCACCATGCAGGTGATCCAGTTTCGTCGGCCGATCGGCCATCCCAAGGGCCGTCCAGTGGCAGCGTCAGCGCGCGCTCAGGTGCGCGAGCTGCTGGGCGAAGGGCCGTTGCGCCGCGATCTGCTCATCGAGTACCTGCACCGGCTGCAGGATTCGCTGGGTTGTCTGTCGAAACCCACACTGGCGGCATTGGCCGAAGCGATGTCGCTGGCGCCTGTAGAGGTCTATGAGGTCGCCACCTTCTACCACCATTTCGACGTGCAGGCGGACGCTGCGGCGGCACCGGCTGGCTTGACCGTCCGGGTCTGCGAATCATTGTCGTGCGAGATGGCCGGAGCGCGCGCCCTGATCGAGCGTCTGCCGGCGCTGCTGGGAGACTCGGTCCGAGTCCAGGCCGTGCCCTGCGTGGGTCAGTGCGACGGTGCGCCAGTGGCGGTGATCGGACGACGCCCGCTGCGTGGCGCAAGCACCGCGGCCGTGCTGGCCGCCGCTGCCGATGCGCTCGCATGGCCCGCTCGCGCAGCGGCGCGCGAGTGTCCGCTGCCAGTGGTTGCTCCCTACGTGCAGGCGAGAGCGGCCGGGGCCTATGAGGTGGTGGCCGCACTTCACCAGGAGGGGCGCAGCCGCGAGGACGTGTTTCTGGAACTCGAGCGCGCCGGGCTGCGTGGTCTGGGCGGTGCTGGATTCTTCACCGGCCGAAAGTGGCGAATCGTTGCGGCTCAGCCCGGCACGCGCCTGCTGGTGGTCAATGCCGACGAAGGCGAGCCTGGAACCTTCAAAGATCGCCATTACCTCGAGCGCGATCCTCACGGATTCCTCGCCGGCATGCTGATCGCTGCCTGGGCGGTGCAGGCGCCAGCCTGCTACATTTACCTGCGCGACGAGTACGCCGGTGTGCGGGCCATGCTCGAGCGCGAGCTGACGGCGCTGATGGCCGATCCGCCGGTGCCGCGCGAGGCCATGCCGGTGCTGCATCTGCGGCGCGGCGCGGGCGCTTATATCTGCGGCGAAGAAAGCGCGCTGATCGAGTCCCTGGAGGGCAAGCGCGGCACGCCGCGGCTGCGTCCTCCCTATGTTGCCGAGGTCGGTCTGTTTGGCCAGCCGACGCTCGTCAACAACGTCGAGACCTTGTACTGGGTGCCGCAGATCCTGGCGCGCGGCGCCGCGTGGTTCGCTGGTCACGGTCGCCGTTCGCGGGTTGGACTGCGGTCGTTCTCGGTATCCGGGCGTGTCCGCGAACCGGGCGTAAAGCTCGCGCCCGCGGGAATCTCGCTGCGCGAACTGATCGACGAGTTCTGTGGCGGAATGGCGGCGGGCCATGAGCTCTATGCGTATCTGCCGGGGGGTGCCTCGGGCGGAATTCTGCCGGCCGCGCTGGACCATCTGCCGCTGGACTTCGACACCCTGCAGCCCTATGACTGCTTCATCGGTTCGGCCGCCGTCATCGTGCTTTCGCAGGCAGATCGTGCGCGCGACGCGGCGGCCAGCATGATGCGGTTCTTCCATCATGAGTCCTGCGGACAATGCACCCCCTGCCGGGTCGGCACGGCCAAGGCTGCTCTGCTGCTGCGCGACGAGCGCTGGGACGAACCGCTCATCGAAGCACTGTCACGCACGATGATGGATGCGTCCATCTGCGGCCTGGGCCAGGCGGCGCCCAATCCGGTGCGCAGTGTCCTGACCCACTTCGCGCATGAAGTCCGCGGTACGAAGCCGGAGGCCTTATGATGACCAGCGCTCTCCTGGCGGCGGCGGCTGCTGCCCGGCAGGCGGAAACCACGATCGCCTTCGAACTCGATGGTGTGCCCTTGCAGGCACTGCCTGGCGAGTCGCTGCTGCAGGCCGCGACCCGCAACGGCGTGGCGATCCCACATCTGTGTTTCAAGGAAGGGTATCGCGCCGACGGTAACTGCCGGGCCTGCGTGGTCGAAATCGAGGGCGAGCGTGTGCTGGCGCCGTCGTGCTGCCGGGCGCCCAAGGTGGGCATGAAGGTGAGCGCCGTGAGCGAGCGGGCCCGGGCGGCCCAGCGCATGGTGCTTGAGCTGCTGCTGGCGGACGTCCCGGCCCGCGCCTGCGCCGACACAGCGACGAACGCCCCCGGCGTTGCGGCGACGAACGCCCCCGACGTTGCGGCGACGAACGCCCCCGGCGTTGCGGGTGCCGCTGCCCCGTGGGCAGATTCAGAACTCCGCCATTGGGCCGATGTCTTCAGCGCCAGAGGTGATCGATTCGCCGCTCGCGTACAGCCGGCAGGTGATCTTTCACATCCGGCGATCGCGGTCAACCTCGATGCCTGCATCCAGTGCGGGCGCTGCGTGCGCGCCTGCCGCGAGGAGCAGGGCAACGATGTGATCGGATTCGCCGGCCGCGGCGATCATTCGCGGATCGTCTTCGACCTGGACGATGCCATGGGCGCGTCCACCTGCGTGGGGTGCGGCGAATGCGTGCAGGCCTGCCCGACCGGCGCCCTGGCCGCCCGGCTGCCCCTGCACGACCCGCGCGCCGGCGAGATCGCGATCTCGCGACCTGACGACCGACAGGTCGATTCGCTTTGTCCCTTCTGCGGCGTCGGCTGCCAGATGACCTACCACGTGCACGAAAACCGAATCCAGCGGGTCGAGGGACGCGATGGACCGGCCAATCAGAGCCGGCTCTGCATCAAGGGCCGGTTTGGATTCGACTACGTCCACAGCCCCGATCGCCTCATCGAACCGCTGGTGCGCAAGGCCGGCCGCCCCAAGCGCTGGCAATTCGATCGCCGCCCCGACGACTGGCGTGATGACTTCCGCAGCGCCAGCTGGGACGAGGCACTCGCCCTGGCTGGCGGCAGATTCGCCGCCATCCGTGATACCCGCGGCCCGCGCGCGCTCGCCGGTTTTGGCTCGGCAAAAGGCAGCAACGAAGAGGCATACCTGTTCCAGAAACTGGTGAGAACCGGCTTTGGCAGCAACAACGTCGATCACTGCACGCGCCTTTGCCACGCCTCGTCGGTGGTGGCTCTGCTGGAGGGCGTGGGCTCGGGGGCGGTGTCCAATCAGGTTGGTGACGCGCTGCTTGCCGACTGCATCTTCGTGATCGGTGCCAACCCGACGGTCAATCATCCGGTGGCTGCAACCTTCATCAAGAATGCGGTGCGCCGGGGCGCCAGGCTGATTGTCGCCGACCCGCGCCGCACGGAGCTGGCGCGTCACGCCACGCATGCGCTGCAGTTCAAGGCCGACAGCGACGTGGCGCTGCTCAATGCGCTGCTGCACGTGATCATTGCCGAAGGTCTGGTCGACGAGGCTTTCGTGCGTGATCGCACGACGCACTTCGATGAACTCTCGGCCAACGTCGCCACTTGCACGCCCGAGGCGATGGCGCCGATCTGCGGCATCGATGCGGCCACCCTGCGCGCGGTCGCACGGCTGTACGCCGGAAGCGGTTCGTCGATGATCTTCTGGGGGATGGGCATCTCGCAGCACACGCATGGCACGGACAATGCCCGGTGTCTGATCGCGCTGGCGATGATCACCGGTCAGATCGGCCGACCCGGCACTGGGCTGCACCCACTGCGCGGCCAGAACAACGTCCAGGGCGCGTCGGACGCCGGGCTGATCCCAATGATGCTGCCCGACTACCATCACGTGTCTGTCGCCGCCAGCCGGGCGCGTTTCGAGACACTGTGGGGGGCCAGCCTGGATCCAGTGCCGGGCCTGACGGTGGTCGAGATCATGAACGCAGCGCTGGCCGGCGATGTTCGTGGCCTGTACATCATGGGCGAGAACCCGGCGATGTCCGATCCTGATCTCGCCCATGCACGCGAGGCGATGGCCAGGCTCGACTGGCTGGTGGTCCAGGATATCTTCCCCACGGAAACCGCATCGCTCGCCGACGTGATCCTGCCGGCGTCGGCCTTCGCCGAAAAGACCGGCTCGTTTACCAATACAGACCGGATGGTGCAGCTGGCGCGCGCCGTGCTGCAGCCGCCGGGGCAGGCGCGGCAGGATCTCTCGATTCTCGTCCAGATGGCGCGCCAGCTGGGGCTGGACTGGCGCTATGAACACCCGAGCGAGGTCTACGAAGAAATGCGCTGCGCCATGGACTCCATCAAGGGGATCTCGTGGGCGCGTCTGCAGCGCGAGGGCAGCGTCACCTATCCGTGCGGTGCCGAAGATCACCCCGGTCAGCCGGTGGTTTTCCTCGACCACTTTCCGACTGCCGATGGCCGGGCGCGACTGGTCCCCGCGTCGTTCATGCCAGGCAATGAACAGCCTGATGCCGAGTACCCGCTGGTCCTGATCACCGGTCGCGTGCTCGAGCACTGGCACACCGGCGCCATGACACGCCGGGCGGGCGTGCTCGATGCGATCGAACCGCGGCCCACTGCGTCCCTGCATCCGAGCGAACTCACCCGACTCGGCGTGCGGCCCGGCGATCGGCTGCGCGTGGCTTCGCGGCGCGGCGCCGTTGAACTCGAAGCGCGTGCCGATGACGGTGTCGCGCCCGGCACCGTTTTCATGGCCTTCGCCTATGCCGAGGCAGCCGCCAATCTGCTGACCAATCCGGCGCTCGATCCTTTTGCCAAAATTCCCGAGTTCAAGTACTGCGCGGTCCGGGTATCCGTACCTGTGCCCGGCGCGCAGTCAGGCCACCCATCCGCCCTCTACAGCGCGCCCTCGCACGACGGCGACTTCACGCCAGGAAACTGATCGAAAATGACCTCTGTCTATGACTTCAACGGCGCGAGCCTGGCCGGCAAACCGGTGCCCCTGAATCGCTTCAAAGGCCACGTGCTGCTCATTGTCAACACGGCCAGCCAGTGCGGCTTTACGCCGCAGTACAAAGGCCTGCAGGCCCTCCACGACAAATACCAGTCGCAAGGTCTCGATGTCCTGGGCTTCCCGTGCAATCAGTTTGGCGCCCAGGAGCCGGGCGCTGCCGATGCAATTGGCGCCTTTTGCGAGCGAAACTACGGCGTCACGTTCCCGATGTTCGACAAGGTCGATGTCAATGGCGTGGATGCGCATCCGCTGTGGAAGCATCTCACCAGCGAAGAGCCGGGCCTGCTCGGGCTGGAAGCGGTGAAGTGGAACTTCACGAAATTTCTGGTCGGGCGCGACGGCAAAGTGGTCAAGCGCTACGCGCCGCAAACAGAACCGGCTGCGATCGCGGGCGATATCGAAGCACTGCTCGCGCAGGCTTGATGGCAATCGAAGGAGGGCACCGATGATCGAAACGTACCGGACCGCGGCCGCGCATCTCTGGCGAAACTGGCAGAACCATACAAGGCTGGCGGCCTTGCCGGCGCAATGTCGTCCCGCCGATCGCGCCGAGGCTTACGCGGTGCAGGCCGAACTGGCGGCGGCGTCGGGCCAGGCGGTGGTTGGCTGGAAAATTGCGGCCACCAGCCTGGCTGGCCAGCAGCACATTGGTGTCGATGGCCCGCTGGCCGGTCGGCTGCTGGCCGATCGGCTGCTGGCGCCGGGCGCCAGCGTGAGCCTGGCAGGCAACAACATGCGGGTCATCGAAGCCGAGTTCGCGTTCCGGATGGCGCGCGACCTGCCGCCGCGCGAGCAGGCGTACACGCAGGCCGAGGTGCTGGCCGCCGTCAACACGCTTCACCCGACCATCGAAGTGCCCGATTCCCGCTACGAGGACTTCGTCAGCGCAGGGGCCCCGCAATTGATCGCCGA
>JAYVOV010000273.1:0-6903 GCA_043757735.1 Burkholderiaceae bacterium | reverse complement strand
CCGGTGGTCTGGTCGGCAAGGGCTTGGCGCTGGTCGCCGGGCTGTGGTCGGTGTTTCAGCTCTGGTATGCCTCGCCCCTGCCCTTCGTGGTGGGCTTCGCGATCTTCAACGACACCGAGGCGCGGGCCATTCACCTCGCGTTCTCGGTGTTCCTGGCCTTTTGCGCTTACCCCGCCTTCAAGCGCTCGTCGCGCAAGATCGTGCCGTGGGCAGACTGGCTGCTGGCCAGTGTCGGCGCGTTCTGTGCGGCCTACCTCTACCTGTTCTACAACGAACTGGCGACGCGACCCGGCCAACCGACGCGAATGGACATCGCCGCCGGACTGATCGGCGTGGCGATCATGCTCGAAGCCACCCGCCGGGCGATGGGCACCGGCATGTTGATCACCACCGGGCTGTTTCTCGCGTTCATGTTTGCGGGCCCGTATATGCCCGACGTCATCCAGCACAAGGGCGCATCGCTGCAGCGCTTCGTCGCGCATATGTGGCTGACCACCGAGGGTGTGTATGGCGTGGCGCTGGGCGTCTCGGTGCAGTTCATTTTTCTGTTCGTGCTGTTCGGCACCCTGCTCGACATCGCGGGTGCCGGCAACTTCATGCTGCAGATATCGCTCGCGCTGCTCGGCCACCTGCGCGGCGGCCCGGCCAAGGTGGCGGTGGTGTCATCGGCCCTGAACGGCGTGGTCTCGGGCTCTTCGGTCTCGAACGTGGTCTCGGGCGGCATCTTCACCATTCCGCTGATGAAACGCACCGGCTACTCGGGCGTGAAGGCCGGCGCCATCGAGGCCGCCTCGTCGATCAACGGCCAGATCATGCCGCCGGTGATGGGGGCAGCCGCGTTCCTGATGGTCGAGTACGTGGGCATTCCGTACGCCGAGATCATCAAACACGCCGCCCTGCCGGCGGTGATTTCATACATCGCGCTGTTCTACATCGTGCATATCGAAGCGCTGAAATACGACATCCGACCGCTGCCCCGCGATTTCATCCCAAGCTGGCGGCAGCGTCTGACTGGCTGGGGACTGGGCGTCAGTGGCACCATCGCGGCCCTGGCTTTCATCTATTTCGCAATCACCGGTCTCAAGGCGATTGCCGGCGAACAAGCCGGCTGGGTGCTCGCTGCCTTCGCTGTGCTGACCTATCTGGCGCTGATGGCCTATTCCTCGCGCCACCCGGATGTTCCCAAGGACGACCCGACCAACCCGGCGGTCAGCCTGCCTCGGCCCTGGCCGACGGTGCGCGCCGGGCTGCATTTTTTAATCCCGATCGTGGTGCTGCTGTGGTGCCTGATGGCCGAAGAACTCTCACCGGGCTTATCGGCTTTCTGGGCCACCACCGCAGCCATCGTGCTGGTCGTGGCGCAACCCCTGATGCTCAACCTGTTTCGCCGGGTCGGCACGCCCGCGCAAGCCTGGCGCAAAGGCTTCACAGACCTTTGGAAAGGCCTGGTGCTGGGCGCGCGCAACATGATCGGCATTGGGGTGGCTTGTGCCAGCGCCGGCCTGATCGTCGGCGCCATCACGCTCACCGGTGTCGGGCTGATGATGACCGACCTGGTCGAAGCGGTTTCGGCCGGCAACGTCCTGGTGATGCTGGTGCTCACCGGGTTCATCTGCCTGCTGATCGGCGCGGGAGTGCCGACAACCGCCAACTACATCCTGGTCGCCACGCTGATGGCGCCGGTGATCGTCGAACTCGGCGCGCGCAGCGGCCTGGTGATCCCGCTGATCGCGGTGCATCTGTTCGTCTTCTACTTCGGCATCATGGCCGATGTCACACCGCCGGTTGGCCTGGCCTCGTATGCCGCGGCGGCCATTTCGGGTGACGACCCGAATGCGACCGGCTGGCAGGCCACCTGGTACAGCCTGCGCACCACCGTGCTGCCTTTCGTCTTCATCTTCAATCCGCAGCTGCTGCTGATCGGCGTTGGCTCCTGGATCGAGGTGGTGCTGGTCTGCGTCGGCGGCACCGTCGCCTCGCTGCTGTTCGCGGCGGCGACGATGAAATGGTTTCGTCATCGCTGCACCTGGCCAGAAGTGGGCCTGCTGCTGATCGCGACGTTTCTGTTCTTTCGGCCCGACTGGGTCATCGACCGGATCGCACCGAAGTACGTCAGTGCCCCCGCAGCCGACATCTACAAGGTCGCCGACACGCTCGCGCCAGAACAATGGCTGGTGGTCGGCATTGCCGGCACCGATGCCGATGGCGACGCGATCACCAAGACGGTGGCCCTGCCGATGGGCGAAGGCGCGACTGGCCGTGAACGCCTGCGCAGCGGCGGCGTCACCCTGGCGCAACTGGGCAGCGATATTGAGATCGCAACGGTGAAGTTTGGCAGCAAGGCCCGCAAATTGGGCGTCGAGCAGGGCTACAAAGTCAACCAGCTGCTGCTGCCGAACCCGGATCGCCCGTCACAGCATTGGGTGCTGATACCCGCCGGGCTGCTGGCCTTGTTCGTGTGGTGGATTCAGGGGCGGCGCCAGCGCTCGGCGTAGACGCCCGCGAGCGCCGCCAGCACCTCGGGGCTGTCGCCCAGCACCGGCCAGCGTTCAATCTTCAGCAGCGGCTGCTGCAGCTGGGCCTGCGCGATCAGTTCGGGCACCTCGCGCTTGAGGTGGCCGCCTTCGGCCCAGAAGAGCGGCGCGATCGCCACGCGCGCACTGCCCGCAGCGGCGGCGGCGGCCACGGCCTCGACCAGGCCTGGCGACATGAATTCCAGAAACGCCACCGCCACGCGAACCTGCGGCATGGCCTGCGCCAGGGTCGCCGCCATCTTGTCGACCGGCACGCGCCATTCGGGATCGCGCGCGCCATGCGCGAACAGCAGCAGCGTATCAGTGCTCATCAGATCAGCCGCTCATCGGACGAGCCGATCTTGCCCAGGGGCTTGCTGCGACCGCCGCTGACCACCAGCGGGATATTGGTCTGGCCGCCGCCCCACATCGGATCTTCGATGCTGTCGAAAACTTCGCGCAGCTTATGCCCCCAGTTGCCGTGCAGCATCTGGAAGTACGGGTTGTTCTCGTCGATGCAGACCACCTTGTCGGTGTGAAACTGGTCGGTTTCGTAGACCACCAGATCGAGCGGCAGACCCACCGACAGATTGGACTTGAGGGTGGAGTCCATCGACACCAGCGCACACTTGGCCGCTTCGTCCAGCGGCGTCTCGGGGGTGATCACCCGGTCGAGCACCGGCTTGCCGTACTTGGACTCGCCGATCTGAAAATACGGCGTCTCCGGTGTAGCTTCGATGAAATTGCCCGCCGAATAAACTTGGTACAAGCGCATGCCTTCGCCTTTGATCTGGCCGCCGAAGATCAGCGAGACATTGAATTCGACACCCGCGTTCTTGAGGGAATCGGCATCGCGCTCATGGACACGGCGCACTGCAGCGCCCAGCACGCGAGCGGCATCGAACATGCTCTTGGCATTCCAGATGCTGATTGATTCGCCGTCATCGTGGTCCTTGAGTTTTTCAACCTGCAGGATCTCGCGCACCGACTGCGCGATCGACAGATTGCCCGCCGAGAGCAGAACCATGAACCGGTCGTCGCGACGTTCATAGATGATCATCTTGCGAAATGTGCTGATCTGATCGAGCCCGGCATTGGTTCGGGAGTCCGACAGGAACACCAGTCCGGCGTTCAGTTTGATGGCGACGCAGTAGGTCATGGGCACTGGTACGCCGCTTGGAGCGGCGCCTGGACGGGGCAAGAGCCGGATTATGCGCGCCTCAAGTTGCTGCCGGCACTTGCCGATAACACCGATCTGAGCCGCTTTCCCGGATATCGCCCATGTGCCGTTTTCTCGCCTATCGCGGAGACCCCATCTTCCTGGAGGATCTGATCTGTCAGCCGCGGCACTCGCTGGTGCGCCAGTCGCTGCGATCAGAAGAGGCCAAGACGGTGACCAACGGCGACGGCTTCGGCGTCGGCTGGTACGGCGAGCGGCCGATGCCCGCCGTCTATCGCGAGGTGATGCCCGCGTGGTCCGACGAGAACCTGCTGGCCTTGTGCGCCACGGTGCGCGCCCGGATCTTCTTCGCTCACGTCAGGGCCGCGACTGGCACCGCGATCAACCGCGACAACTGCCATCCGTTTCGCCACGACCAGTACCTCTTCATGCACAACGGACAGATCGGCGGCTACCCGCAACTGCGGCGGCTGCTCGAGGCCCGCTTGCCCGACCACCTGTATGCGGCGCGCCGAGGCGCCACCGATTCAGAATTGCTGTTCCTGCTGGCGGTTGCCCGCATCCAGGCCGGCGAAGACCCGCAGCCGGCGGTGGTGGCGATGTTCGACGACACCGTCGAGGCCATGCGCGAGGCCGGCATCACCCAGCCCCTGCGGTTCTCGGCCGCGCTCTCGGACGGGCTGCGGCTCTATGCCTTTCGGCTGGCCAGCGACGGCGAACCGCCGACCTTGTATCTGCGCAATGACGACAGCGGCACGGTGATTGCGTCCGAGCCGCTGGCCGATTGTGCACGGCCCTGGCAGGCCTTGCCGGTTGGCGCGGTGGTGCGGGTGACGGCGAGCGAATGCCGGATCGGCATCGCCAGCGGCGCGGCAGTCGCCGCCTGATACGGGGGTTCAACTGCGACAGCCTCCTGGACCGTCCGGACCCTATCGACGTCTGGCGCGTGTTGCACGGCCAGCGCGACATCCCGGCGTGGCTGCCGGCGCCAGGCATCACCGTCGAGTCGCCGCTCACTCCACCTTGATCAAGGCGGGCCCGCTCGTCCGGGATACGGCAGCGACGAACGGGCTAGCCAGCAGCCCGCATCTGCTGCCCCAGCAAAGAATCTATTGCCGACGGGCTCACGCTCATCGCCTCGCCGACCAGCAGCACCGTGGGGCTGGCCACCGCATGCTCGACCAGGGTGCCCGACAACGCCGCCAGCGTCGTGCGGATGACCCGCTGGTCCGGCAGGCTGGCCCGCTCGACGATCGCGACCATCATGGATGCCGGCTTGCCAGCGGCGATCAGGGACTTCGCGATCTGATCGGCGCGCGCGAGGCCCATGTAGATCACCAGCGTCAGCCCGCAGGCCGCCAGCGCAGCCCAGTCGGGCTCCAATCCACCCGGCCTGGCATGGCCGGTGATGAACGCTACGCCTTGCGCATGCGCCCGATCGGTCAGCGGCGCGCACAGCGCGGCGGCCGCCGCACTGGCCGAGGTGATGCCCGGCACGATCTCGACCGCGATGCCGGCCTTGCGGCAGGCGTCGATTTCTTCGGCGGCACGACCGAACACCGATGGATCACCGCCCTTGAGCCGAACCACCCGCCAGCCTCGGCGCGCTTCGCGCACCATCAGCCGGGTGATGAATGCCTGCGGCGTCGAGCGACAGCCGCCACGCTTGCCGACACGGATCACGCGCGCCCCCGCGCCCGCATGAACGAGCAGCGCCGCATTGGCGAGGTCATCGAGCAGAATCACATCTGCCTGCGCCAGCACGCGCGCCGCCTTGAGCGTGATCAGCTCGGGGTCTCCGGGCCCGGCCCCCACCAGCCAGACCTGCCCGGAGCCGCTGACGCAAGCCGCTCGCTGGGGCGGTGTCATCGTCATGCACCTCACGCAGCGGCGCTCCCTTCTGCAGGGTCGGCATTCTCGTTGGCGGCCGAACGGCCCGCTGCCAGGGCAAGGGCGAGGGCCACCAGTTTCGTGGTCATCTGCGGCATCGGTCGACGCCCGGCCACCACGTCGGCGCTCCAGCGTGCGACCGCAATCGCCGACGCGCCGTTGTCGAGTTCGATCGCGGGATCGGGTGTGATCGCAGGCGTCAGGCGCAACTCGTCGACAGCAGGCGGACAGACGCGCCAGACAGTGCGCGCGGCATGCGGATAAATGGCCGCCTCGCCATCGACCCCGCGAAACACCAGGGCGCGCGCACCAGCCGCCGCCAGCAGCTCGGTGGCTCTGGGAACGTATTCGGCATGAGTCACCGGGACCAGCATCACCGAGCCAGCGCCCGTTGCATCATCGTTGAAGACCGGATTCATCATCTTGCAAACCGTGTGCCCGCTGTTGCGCACACCGAGCAGATCGCGCCGCGCCAGCAGCCGCGACAAACTGGGACACCAGACATCGAGTGGCAGAAATACCAGCCGCTCCGTGCGCAGCGCGGCGTCGGCTTGAGCCATGGTCTGCGCGACCGGTGCCGCATCCGCTTCGGCCACCTCGCAGGTGCTCATGCGGCCCGCGTCGCGGCGCACGCCGTGCAGCAGCACCGCGAAGCCGGCCTCGCGCAGCGCAAGCGCGGTCAGCCAGGCAAGATTGGGCAGGCGCCGACCGCCGTTGTAGCAGGGCAGGATCGCCAGCGGCAAAGACTGGGGCGCGAGCGGCAGGCTGCGCTCGCGACAGGCGTGCAGCAACGCCTGCAGCTCGGCCACGCTTTCACCCTTGAAGCGGTAGGCTATCAGGATGGCGCCGACCACCGCCTCTGGCAGAGCGCCGTCCAGCACTGCCGACCACATCCGATGCGCGATGTCAGGCCCGAGTGCCCGCGCGCCATGGGTACCCCGGGCGATTTCACGGACCAGCGATCGAATCTCTGTCGGATTCAAGTCCGTCATGGTGCAGCCACTGCGGAATCGGTCGTCACGGAATCGGTCGTCACGGAATCGGTCGTTACGGAATCGGTCGTTACGGAATCGGCCAGCCCGGACTCGGCCAGCCCGGCAATCGCACGCGCCCGGGAACGCAGCTGCGGCACACAGGACCCGCATGAAGTGCCGCACTTGAGCGCTGCCTGAACCACGCTAAGACGTTGCTCGGCCGATCCGCTGGTCTGCCTGAGCGCAGTGTCGACGGTGCGCTCGCCTACGCCCAGGCAGACACAGACGATCGGGTCAGCCGCAACAAGACTACCGCGCGGTGGTACCGGCGAGAGCAGCCAGCGCG
>JAYVOV010000272.1:0-6907 GCA_043757735.1 Burkholderiaceae bacterium | reverse complement strand
GTTAGCGGGTTCCAGTTGAACGGTTCGCGGTGGCTGTTGCAAAATCGCGTTCCTCGGTGGTGGCTGTAGCTCAGTTGGTAGAGTCCTGGATTGTGATTCCAGTCGTCGTGGGTTCGAGTCCCATCAGCCACCCCAAGCAACATTGCACACAGCGCCCCCGGTGGGGCCGTTGTTTTTAGTGGCAGCGGCGTGCGAGCTTGATGTTGCGCCTCGATGAAGTCAGTCGTGCTGGCCTGCTTGGCCATTCAGGGTTCATTCGCGCCTTCTGCGCCGGGCATAGTTCGGGCTCGGAGGCAATCGATCATGGAGCCGATCAACCACGCGCTGGCTGATGTCCTGCGAACGGTGCGCATGCCGGGGGTACGCTGGTGGTGCGCCATCGCGAGCGCCAGGCGCGGCTCGAGCTGCGCAGCACAGACCCCGGAGAGGTCGCCTGGGCCGCCTTCTACGCCAACTGCGTGCACGAGGTGCTGCCCGGCACCGCGGGGTGCCGGCTCGTACTGGTCTACAACCCGGTGCGAAAGGGCCAGGGACGTTTTCCTCGGCCACCGTCGTACGAGCGAGAGACCGCCGCGCTTGGCCAGTTGCTGCGCCGCTGGTGCGATGAACAGGCTTCGGCGATGCGTTGTGCAACATGGAGCCCGATGTCGAGGACTCGATCCGCCAGGGCCGCCACGATCTCGACTGCAGCTCAGAGCGCAAGGGCAGCCCCCAGGTGCTCGTGTGCAGCAAGAACCAGGCAATCTACGACAGGCGGGTCAAGCAACGGCGTGCAAACGCATCAAGGCAGGAAGTCTTCCAGCCGTTGACCGCAGCGCAGCCCATCGATTTGGCCAAAGTGCGTATCGCGCGTCAGCAGTGCGGCGCCTTGTTCAAGCGCGCTGGCGGCGATCCACAGGTCATTGGTCGGGATCGGTTGGCCTTTGCGCCGCTGGCTCGAGTAGACAAGCGCGTAGCTGTCGGCTGTCTGCGCCGTGACCGGCACGAGTTCGACGCGTGGCGAGTCCAGGAAGCGCGCCAGTTCCGCACGATTGCGCGCCTCACGCGTACCGGCCGCAAAGCCGCCCAGCAGTTCGCCCAGAACAATGCTGTTCACGCAGATCCGTTCGGCGTATGCGACGACTTCGACCACTGCGGCATCGCCGAGCATGAAGGCCGTGTACGCGTTGGTATCGATCAGGATCGGGCGCATCGCCTACTTCCAAATCTCGGCGTCGACCTTCGAGAAGGGTGCCGTCGCGCGTTCGAATTCGCTGGCGTCTTGCTTGCGCCAGGTGCCAGCCAGGGCGTCGAGGTCGTCGTGCCGGGTCAGTGCCGGCTTGGCGCGTCGAAGGCCCAGCCCTTGTTCGATGATCCTCAACACCAGCGTGTTGACGCTGGCATCTTCTTTGGCAGCACGACGTTTGAGTGCGGCGAGTGCTTTATCGTCGAGTCCACGGATGCTGAGATTTGCCATGATGGCATATACGATATCAAATTGAACCCACTAGATGATATCACGTGGTCAAATGACTCGATTGCCGGGCGCGGCTGATTCTCGGGCGAGTCGCCGCCAAGCGTGTTGAACAATATAGGAGCGCGCAGAATGCCGTTCGTTCGAAGTCGCGCAGCACGCTTCGTCAGCCGGTCTGATCAGCAGACTTGCGTCGCTGTTGCGCACCGTCAATTCGGGTGTCGGCAATCAGCCTAGCATCGTGTCATTGATGGCTGCGAGGTCCGAGCATGAAAGCACGACAATCGCGGGTTGCGCTTCCGCGTGGGGCACATTCGGCTGAGTTCCCGCAGCGACAGACGACCGGCAAAGCTGCGTATCATGCGATCGGGCGTTAGCAGCCCTGGCGGCACTCTGGATGCAGAACCTGTGTTGGGCGCGAAACCGCTGGGCCTGGTGCTGATCGCCTGTTGCGGGTCCCAGGAGCGCTCGGTGGTCGTTTGTCAAGGGGTTGCCAGAATTCTTCATCGGCATCGGCTGATAACCTGGTGCTGTCGTCTGGCGTGTGACGAAGATGCGCTGCCCGCGAATGAGCGGGGCCACCATCCGGCGCAGGCGGCCTGCGCCATCCAGGATGCATTGGAGGCGGTGGCCAATCACAAGGACTTGAACGGGTTGCCGGTCGGGCTCCTGGGCGCAGGGTCAGGGGCGGCGGCGATGCTGCGCGCGGCCGCTGTCCGGCCCGATCGGATCGGTGCGATCGTCGCCCTCGGCGGATCCCTGGATCTGCCGGCGGAGACGCTTGCGAGGGTCGACATGCCGACGCTGCTGGTCGTTGGCGGGCACGACCATGAAGCGCTCGCAATCAATCGCGCTGCGGGGGCGCTGCTGGGTGGATTGCACCGCCTCGAGATCGTTCCGGGTGCTTCGCACGACTTTCACGAGCCCGCTGCACTCGACACGCTTACCTACCTGGCAAGCGGCTGGTTCAGGAGTTATCTGCGGGATCGGACGAATCGCTGATGGGGCCGATCTGATTCTCCAGTCCATACCTGACCAGAGCGGCCAGATTGGGCTGCTGCAGCTTTTCCTGGATGCGGCTCTTGTGCGTGCTGACGGTCTTGACCGAAAGGTGCAGGTCTTCGGCAATATCGACCAGCCGCTGGCCCGAGACCAGACGGCGCAGCACTTCCAGTTCGCGGTCTGACAAATGGGAATGGCTCGGTGTGTGCACATTGCCGTTGAGCTGCTGAACCACCCGCTCGGCCAGGCTGTTGGTCACGTAGGCGCCTCCCGATGCCACCTTGGTGACAGCGCTCACCAGTTCGGCGGCTGCGCTGTCCTTGGTGACATAACCGCTCGCACCCGCGCTGAACGAACGCATCGCGTATTGCTCTTCGGCATGCATGCTCAGCACGAGCACTTTCACCAACGGGTATTCGGAGCGGATGCGCCGGAGCAGGTCGAGTCCGCTCATACCCGGCATCGAGAGATCGACGATGGCGAGATCGAAGGGTTGATTACGCAGGTGTTCAAGCGCCTGGAAGCCGGAGCTGGCTTCTGCCACCTGCCAGTCCCGGTGTACTGCCCTCAGGATCTGCTTCAGGCCTTCGCGAACGATGGTGTGGTCATCGACGAGCAGCAGGCGCAAGCTGCCTGGATTGGGTGGCAGCATCACGGCTTGGCCGCCGGATTGCCCTCTTGCGCGCCATCAGCGGGCGCTTGGCGGGGCAGAGTCACTTTGATGCGTGCGCCGCCACCCGGCGGATTGTCGGCTTCCAGATGACCGCCCAGCAGATGGGCTCTCTCGCGAATGCCCAGCAGCCCGAACGAGTCTGCCTTGCGTGTTGTCGATGCTGGAAAGCCGATGCCGTTGTCACTGACTGTCAGGACGATGTTGTCGCCGGCGCGGCGCATCTCGACACAGACATTGGTGGCGCGCGCGTGGCGCGACACATTGGTCAGCGCCTCCTGGACCATCCGGTACACCGCGGTGGAGACACTGGCATCGAGTGCGGGATCAGTCTGGTCGAGCCTGACCGTCACTTCGATACCCATCCTCCTGGCAGACTCGCGAATCAGCCAATCGATCGCCGCATTGAGCCCCAGATCATCGAGCATCAGCGGGCGCAGATCAGCGGCGATGCGCCTCACCGATGACACGGTTTCATCGAGCATGTTCAGCATTGCGGGGATTCTGTTGTCCATGGCAGGGTGATTTGCCTCGGCAGCCAGTCCCGACAATTCCATCTTGAGCCAGGACAGACGCTGGCCCAGTTCGTCGTGCAGCTCGCGGGCGATGCGGCGCCGCTCTTTCTCGCGCGCTTCGACCATGCTGGCGGAAAGATGGCGCAGTTCCTGGCGGGAGCGTTCGAGATCGAAGCGCTCCGCATTACGCTGGGTGACATTGTTGAGCACCATCTGCAAGGTGGTCTGCCCATGCTCTGGCAGACCGGAAATGGCGATCTCCAGGTCGCGAAACGAGCCATCGGTACGTTCGATGCGCTCGTGAACATTCGGCAGATTGGCTTCGCCCGCCAGGGCGCGCGCCATCTGGCGGCGCACCTGATGATGCGATTCCGGCCGCAGCAGTGAAAACAGCGAGCGGTCGACGATATTCTGGGCGCTGTCGATGCCAAACAGCGCCAGGCAGGCGCGATTCGCGAAGACGATCCGATCGCCGTCGGTGATCCAGATGGCAATTGGCGCCAGTTCGAGGACATTGCGAAACTGTTCGCGCAGCGTGTCGAGCTGAGCCTCCAGGCTGGCGCCGACGTCGTGCTCGCGCAGCAGAACCGTGAACAGATGCCCCGAGCTCAGGGAGGCATCGGGTTGAACGCGTGATACGGCGGCTTCGATCGCGAATTCTTCGCCATTGGCCCGCAGACCCTGCAGCGGGCCGCGCTGGTACATGGGTCGCTCCAGACTGCCGGCGTTGTTGAACTCGCGCACATGCGATGCGTGGGCCTGCCGCAGGCGCTCGGGGATCAGCCGGGATATATGGCTGCCGAGCAGCTGCGCTTCCGAATACCTGAACATCCGCGCGGCTGCCGGGTTGATCATCACGATGCGCGACTGATCATCGACGGTGATGCAGCCGTCGTTCATCACGCTGCTCAGGTCGGGTGTCAGTCTGTAGAAAAAGTCGGCCTGCGCCGGATTGCGGGGACTATCGCTCACTCGGTCCTTGCGGCGGATCTGGCCCGCACCTGAACGGGAAGTTTTACTCCTCCTGATTGTAGCTGTGCCGCAGCGCCGCGCCCACCAATGATCCAGGATCGTGCGTGTAGGAATTGTCGGAATTTCCTGTAGGACTAGGCGACGAACTGTCGGGGCTTTCCGATAGAAAGTCGGGCACCCCGCCGATAGCGCGCTGCGTCGGGAATGTTCAAAGTGGGCACAACAAGCCAAGAACCCAAAACCGCACCGAGGAGAACACCAATGACCGATTTCCCCCGATTTGCTGCCGCAATCCGCGACCTCAATTCGGATTTCCCGGTTGCTGCGCAGGCGCTGGGGACCAGCACGCTTGCGGACCTGCTGCGCATCCTGGGCGCGGACCCGGTGGACATCGCCCCGGCGGCTTCGTATCCGGTGACCATGCGCCGGTTCGACGCGGGGGTCACTTTGTTCCATGAAGGCAATGTCGCGGATTCGATCTATATCGTCAGCCTCGGGTCGTTCAAGTGCATTCGTACAGCTGAAGACGGCTATGAGCAGGTGCTGGGCTTCATGCGCCGTGGCGAGGTACTCGGGTTCGACGCGATCTGCATGGGCCAGCACCCGACCGCAGCCGTCGCTCTCGAAGATTCCCGTGTGTTCTCGATCAAGGTGCGCGATCTGTTCTCGCTGGCCCAGCGGGTGCCCGCTCTGGACAAGATGCTCTACATGGCAGCCAGCCGGCAATTGACGGTGCGTACCGAAATCGCCGATGTGATGGCGGCGGTGGCGGCCGATGTTCGCCTGGCGCGCTTCCTGGTTCAATTGTCCGAGCACATGGGGGCTTGCGGTCAATCGTCGCGCCGCCTGCTGCTGCGAATGAGCCGCAGCGATATCGCCAGCTATCTGGGTGTCGCGCATGCCACGGTCAGCCGCTCGTTCAGTGCTCTGGCGGCCTGCGGCTGTATCAAGGTCAGCAACCGGGATGTCGAGATTCTCGACGCTGCGCGGCTGAAGTCTTTTTCTCGAGCCACTCGCGGCCTGAGCGATGAGTCCGGGCGTGTGGCCGGGGCGCATGGCCTCCCGCCGAAAGTGCTCGGTCATTGGGTCAATACAGGTGCCACCGCCTGATCCAGCGGGCGATCGGCTGGCCACCGGACCGAGCGAAACAATGCCGCCCTTGAATCCTGTTCGCGCGCGCCGGGACGATGAACTCGTACCAGGCGCGCAGTCGCGCATGATCGCAAGCCTGCGCGACGCACTGCAGAGACAGGCGGGAGGGCTGCATGTCGACCTGATCGAGACGCACATTTCATTCGTCCTGCTGGCCAATGGCTTCGCCTACAAGTTGAAGAAGGCACTGACCCTCGGCTTCCTCGATTTTTCGACACTGGCGCTGCGGCGCCATTTTTGCGAAGAAGAACTGCGGCTCAATCGGCGCCTCGCCCCGGCGCTGTATCTGGCTGTGGTGCCGATCACCGGCTCGATCGGAGCGCCGAAGATCGATCGGCCCGGTGCAGTGCTCGACTACGCGGTGAAGATGCGGGCCTTCGCGACCACCGATCTCTGGGACGCGGCGCTGGCGCGCGGTGATATTGGGCCCTCGCACATCGACGAACTCGCCGAACAGATGAGCGCATTTCATCGCGAGGCTGCGGTGGCGGACCCGCACGGCGTATTCGGGCGAGCGCCACAGATCCGCGCGACCGTACTGGACAGCCTTGCCGCTCTCGACGGTCTGCTTCAAGGTTCGACGCTGGGCGAATGCCTGCCGGATCTGCGCGCCTGGGAAGCCGCCAGCTATCCGAAGCTGCAGTCGCTGTTCGAAAAGCGCCTGCGCGACGGCCGTGTCCGTGAGTGCCATGGTGACCTGCACCTTGGCAATGTGGCGCTGGTCGATGGCAAGACGACCGTGTTCGATTGCATCGAGTTCAATGAGGCCTTCCGATGGATCGATGTCGTCCATGAAGTGGCGTTCATGGGCATGGATCTCAGCGCTCACGGGCATGCCGATCTGGCCAGCCGATTTCTGAATGCGTGTTTGGAGCGCAGCGGCGACTACGCTGGCGTATCGGTGCTGCGCTACTACCTGTTCAATCGAGCGCTGGTGCGTGCCAAAGTGGCCGCACTGCGGGCCGACCAGACGGTAGCCGCGAAGCCGTCCGGCCAAGCGCCCGCGGTTCAAGCGCCGCCCGTGCCCGACAACTTGCAGCGCTATCTGATCGCCGCGGGTGACCTCACTCGTCCTGCCCGCCCTTCGCTGATGGTCACGCATGGCTTCTCGGGCAGCGGCAAGACCATGCACACGCAAAGTCT
>JAYVOV010000271.1:0-6908 GCA_043757735.1 Burkholderiaceae bacterium | reverse complement strand
GACCCCTCGAAATACTCGCCGGACAGGTTGCGCCCGCCGCTCCACAATCGACGGCCGTCGGCAACCACCATCTTGCGGTGGTTGCGCAGATTGGTGCGCCCGCGCAGCGGCCAGCGCAGGGGCGAGCGCAGGGGCGGCACGAACTGCATCACGTGAACACCGGCGGCCCGCGCCGCATCGAAATGCTTGCGCCCGCCCATCCAGGTTCCCATGCCGTCGATCAGCAGGCGAACCTGAACCCCGGCCCGCGCGCGCCGACACAGACGCTCCAGAAACTCGTCGCCGAAGCCATCGCGGCCAAGAATGAATGTGCACACCTCCAGGCGCACCTGCGCGCTGTCCACGACCGCGAACAAGGCCTCGCGAGCATCCCGGCCATCGACGTGGATACCGAGACGGACGTAGCCACGCGCCGGCGGCAGACTCATCGCCGCCGTGAGGCGCTGAACCCACGCGGGAATCACCTCGGGCGGCAACTCCTCAGGTACCGCCGCCGCCGCGCGACGAGCAGCCTTGGGCAATTTTCGGGTGCCGAACAGCAGGTACAGGGGCACGCCCAATTCGGGCAGCAGCACGATCACCATCACCCAGGCGACTGCGGCCGACGGATGACGCCGCTGGCCCAGCGCATGCGAGCCGAGCGCATACACCAGCAGCCCGATCGCGGACATCAGTCCGTGCCAGGAGAACCACTCGATCGGCAATTCAAGAGGCATCGCGGCGCAGTGCAGTGCAGTGCAAAAGGGCGCACAGGGCGGGTGCGTTCGAGGGACTCTAACAGGCCGGCCGCGATGCCATGGTTGCGCAGCGCGAACCCGGCTGCCCTCGGGTCGCCGGTTGCGATATCCTCGCCCCGGCAGGATTGAACGCCGACGGACTCCAGAGAGAGGTAAAACATGGATCTGAACTACTCCGCCAACGAGATCGCCTTTCGCGACGAAGTTCGCGGCTGGCTCGCCGAGAATGTGCCCGCCGACCTTCGCCAGAAGGTGCTCGACTATGAAGAACTGGGCAAAGCCGACCTGGTGCGCTGGCACCAGATCCTTGCCAAAAAAGGCTGGGTGGCCCCGACCTGGCCCAAGGAATGGGGCGGCACCGAATGGAACGCAACCCAGCGCTACATCTTCGAGGAAGAATACGCGCTGGCCGGCGCGCCCGGGATTGCCCCTTTCGGCCCGACCATGTGCGCATCGGTGCTGCTGCGCTTCGGGACCGACGAGCAGAAAAAACGCTTTCTGCCCGACATCTACAACGGCACCGTCTTCTGGTGCCAGGGTTATTCCGAGCCCGGCGCCGGCTCTGACCTCGCTTCGCTGAAAACCCGCGCCGACCGCCGCGGCGATCACTTCCTGGTCAATGGCCAGAAGATCTGGACCACGCTGGGTCACTTCGGCGACTGGATCTTCTGTCTGGTGCGCTCGGACGCCGACGCCGCCAAAAAGCAGGAAGGCATCAGTTTCCTGCTCATCGACATGAAGACGCCCGGCATCACGGTGCGCCCGCTGATCCTTCTCGACGAAGGCCATGAGGTCAATGAGATCTTCTTCGACGATGTGAAGGTGCCGATCGAGAACCTGGTCTTCGAGGAGCACAAAGGCTGGACGGTGGCCAAGTATCTGCTCGGCCACGAGCGCCTGAGCACCGGGCGCATCGGTGGCTCCAAGCGCGAACTGCTCAAGCTCAAGGCGCTGGCCACCGCGACGATCGTCAACGGCACACCACTGATCGACGACATGCGTTTCCGCGATCGCCTCGCGCGGGTCGAGATCGAGCTGATGGCGCTCGAGATCACCAACATGCGCTTTCTCGACGAGATGCGCCGCACCGGCAACATCGGCCCCGAAGTCTCGATGCTCAAGATCAAGGGCACTGAAATCCAGCAGGCGCTCACCGAACTGAGCATGCAGGTGCTGGGTCCGATGGCCCAGGCGTTCAAGCCGATCTCTTACGACGGCTTCGATGCTTTCGGGGCCGCCCAGGCCGCACGCTATTTCAACTTCCGCAAGACCTCCATCTACGCGGGTTCCAACGAGGTACAGCGCAACATCTTCTCGAAGATGGCGCTGGGTCTGTGAGCCCGGGAGCACACGCAAGATGAACTTCGAACTGAATCAAGAGCAGCAGCAGCTGGCCGACAGCGTCCGGCGGATGATTGAAAAAGACTACGACTTCGAAGCGCGCAAGAAGATCGTCGCCAGCACCGAGGGCCACAGCCCGGCGGTGTGGTCGACCTTCGCCGAGCTTGGACTGCTCGGATTGCCGCTGTCCGAAGACGGTGGCGGGTTCGGCGGCGACGCGGTCGATCTGATCGCCATCATGGAGGCGATCGGCGCCGGCCTGGTATTGGAGCCGTACCTGTCGACAGTCGCGCTGGTCGGCCGGCTCATCGACCGTCACGGTTCGCCCGCGCTCAAAGCAGCCACGCTGCCCGCGGTCGTCGACGGCTCGCTCAAGCTGGCGCTCGCGCACTACGAGGCAGGCGGACGCTTCAGCAACCTCGCGGTAGCGTTGACGGCGCGCCACGCGGGTAGCGGCTATGTGCTCGACGGGCACAAGATCGCCGCGGTCGACGCGCCCCTGGCCGGCAAACTGCTGGTCAGCGCACGCACCGCGGGCAAAGCCGGCGACGCCGCGGGCATCAGTCTGTTCCTGGTCGACAGCAAGGCGGCTGGCGTCACGCTCAAGACCTACCGCACCCAGGACAGCCTGCGCGGCGCCGAAGTCAGCCTGACCAATGTGAAGGTCGAAGCCGACGCACTGGTCGGCGGCGCAGGCCAGGGCTTGAGCGCACTCGAAGAAGCCCTCGACTTTGCCGGCGCCCTGCTCTGCGCGGAGGCCGTGGGTGCAATGAAATATGCCTGCGACGCCACGCTCGAATACCTGAAGACGCGCAAGCAGTTCGGGGTGAACATCGGTTCGTTCCAGGCGCTGCAGCACCGCATGGTCGACATGTGCATCAGCACCGAGCAGGCTCGTTCGATCACCTATCTGGCCTGTGCCAAAGTGGGCGGCGACACGCCGGCCGCCGAACGCTCGCGCGTGGTGTCGGCGGCGCGGGTCAAGGTGGCCGATGCCTGCCGCCATGTCGGTCAGGAAACAATCCAGCTGCATGGCGGCATGGGCATGACGCTCGAGATGAAAGTGAGCCACACGTTCAAGCGCCTGACGATGCTCTCGCAGGCCTTTGGCGACGCCGACTACCATCTGGAGCGCTTCAACGCAGCGGCCTGATCGCCGCCCTGGCCCCGGCCGCTGGCGGAGCGCGCGGCAGTCGAACTCGCAGGCGAAGGACAACTGGTATACCAGTTCGAGTAGAATCTTCGGACACGCAGGCGCCGGCACAAGCCCGGGCCTGCGGTCACAAAAACACGAGGAGACTTCAGATGAAACGCCGTTCCATCATCAGCCTGGGTGCCGCCGCACTCGCTGCCAGCCTGGTCTGTTCATCGGCCAGCGCGCAAAACTACCCGGCCCGCCCCATCACCCTGATCGTCCCCTGGGCAGCCGGCGGCGGCACCGACGCAGTTGCCCGTGTGCTGGCCACCTTGCTCGAAAAAGACATGGGCCAGCCGGTGGCGGTGGTCAATCGCATCGGCGGCTCTGGCGTCGTGGGTCATTCGGCCATTGCCAGCGCGGCGCCGGACGGCTACACCATCGGCCTCATCACCGTGGAAATCACGATGATGCATCACCAGAAACTCACCGAACTCAGCCCGACCAGCTACACCCCGATCGCGCTGGTGAACCTTGACCCGGCCGGTTTCCAGGTGCGCGCCGATTCGCCCTACAAGACCATGCAGGATGCGATCGCCGCGATCAAGGCCGCGCCCCCCGGCAAGTTCAAGGCGTCGGGCACGGGCCAGGGTGGCATCTGGCACCTGGCCATCGCCGGCATGCTGAGCGACATGAAGATCGATCCGGCCAGCGTGCCCTGGGTGCCGTCGCAGGGTGCCGCACCGGGCCTGCAGGATCTGGTCTCCGGCGGCGTCGAATTCGCGCCAGTTTCACTGCCCGAAGCGCGCTCGCTGATCGATGCCGGCAAAGTCCGTTCGCTGGCGGTGATGGCTGAAAAGCCGTCGGCGCTCTACCCGGCAGTGCCGACGCTCAAGCAGGCCACCGGCTCGAACTGGGCCACCGGCGCCTGGCGCGGCATAGCGGCGCCCAAGGGCCTGCCCAAGGACATCCAGGACAAGCTCACGGCCGCGGTCAAACGGGTCTACGACAGCAAAGACTACAAAGACTTCATGACCCAGCGCGGCTTTGGCATGTTGTGGGGCAACGCCGAAGAATTCGGCCGCTTCATGGCCAAGGGCGACGCCGACATGGCCGCCGTGATGAAAACCGTCGGCCTGGTCAAATAAGCCGTGAAGTTCAACGATGCGTTGAGCGGCGCGGCGCTGCTCGCGCTCGCGGTCGCCATCCTGGTCAACATCCAGGGTTACCCGAAAATCCCGGGCCAGAACATCGGCCCAGCGGCCTTTCCCGGCCTGCTGGCCATTTTGCTGGCCGGCTGCGCGATCGCGCTGATCGTGCGCGGGCTGCGCGAAAAACTCGCCCATCAGCGCTGGATCACGCCGGGCGCCTGGCTGCGCTCGTGGCCGCATCTGCGCAGTTTCCTGGTGACGATCGGCTGCCTGCTTTTCTACATCCTCGCCTCCAATTGGCTGGGCTTTCTGATCAGTGCGGTGGCGGTGCTCAGCGCCATGTTTCTCACCCTCGGGGTGCGCAGACCGCTGGTGCTGCCGATCGCGCTGATCAGCACGCTGGTGATCCACACCATTTTCTACAAAGGGCTGCGCGTACCGCTGCCCTGGGGCATCCTGATGCCCTTCGCCTGGTGACCGCATGACCACTGCCATCTGGATGCAGGCTCTCGGGCTGGTGTTCGACCCCTATGTGCTGCTGGTCATCTTGTGCTCAGCCGTGTTCGGGCTTTTTGTCGGCTGCATACCCGGCCTGACCGCCACCATGGCCACCGCGCTGCTGGTGCCCATCACCTTCTTCATGGCACCGGTGCCAGCGGTTGCGGCCATCGTCACCGCCACCGCCATGGCCATCTTCGCGGGTGACATCCCCGGAGCGCTGCTGCGTATTCCAGGCACGCCCGCGTCCGCCGCTTACACCGACGAAGCCTACGCAATGACGCTCAAGGGCCAGGCCGAAGTGGCCCTGGGCGCCGGGCTGGTGTTCTCGGCCATTGGTGGCCTGTTCGGCACAATCGTCATGATTCTGTTTTCGCCCGGCCTGGCGGAGATCGCGCTCAAGTTCTCGTCCTTCGAATACTTCTGGCTGGTCGTGCTCGGCCTGGCCGGGGCGGTGTTCATCGGCAACGCCAGCGTGTTGAAAGCCTCGATAGCGCTGCTGCTCGGGCTGCTGATCGCCTGCATCGGCCTGGACAACCCGGCGGGGCATCCACGCTTCACCTTCGGCTTCGAGCAGATTCTGAGCGGCGTCGAACTCATCCCGATGATGGTCGGCATGTTCGCGGTGTCGGAGCTGCTGCGCTACGTCGTCAACATGGACCCGCCGCCAATGATCGCCAATGCGCGCATCGGCAACATCTTCGCGGGCATGTGGGGCCTGATCAAACAGTACCGCTGGCCGCTGCTGCGCGGCAGCGCGCTGGGCACGGTGATCGGCATCCAGCCGGGCTCAGGCGCCGACATGGCCTCGTGGATGTCCTACGCCATGAGCAAGAAGTTCTCAAAAGAACCTGAGAAGTTCGGCACCGGGCATGTGGAGGGCATCGTCGAATCAGGTGCGGCCAACAATTCTTCATTGGCTGGTGCCTGGATTCCAGCCATCGTGTTCGGCATCCCCGGCGACTCGATCACCGCGATCGCCATCGGCGTGCTCTACATGAAAAACATGAACCCCGGGCCCACCATTTTTATTAACAATCCGCAAAACATCTACGCCATCTTTCTGGTGTTCATCCTGGCCAATCTGGTCATGGTGCCGCTGGGCTGGCTGACGGTGCGACTGGCCACCAACATCCTGAAAGTGGCGCGCAATATCCTGATGCCGATCATCCTGCTGTTTTGCATCGTCGGATCGTTCGCGATCAACAACTCCACCTTCGGTGTGGTGCTGATCCTCACCTTCGGCCTGATCGCTTTCGTGCTGGAAGAGAACGGTTTTCCGGTGGCGCCGACCATTTTAGGGGTCGTGCTGGGCACGATGATGGAAGAGAATTTCGTCACCTCGATGATCAAATCAGACGGCGACGCCACGGTGTTCTTCACCCGGCCGATCGCGATGTGGCTGGCGATCGGCACCTTCATCATCATGCTGTGGCCGGTGGGTGCCTGGCTGTGGCGCACGGCGCGCGCTCAGAGATGAACGCCAATCCGCGCGCACCAAAGGCCACCCCGAGGGCGTGTGGACACTGCCACCCACCCACCGCCTGAAGGATCAGGATCGGGCATGCGACGAGGCGATCGGTGAGTGCGACCGCTTCACACTCAAGTTCGTCAGACGCTGAGCGGAGAGCCACGCGCCGCGCATGAGAGCTGCGGACCAGATTTGTCTGGCGTCGCGCAACGTAGGGCGCTCGGAGTGCGCGAAATGCGCCGCTTTCCTGCCGCGATTTCCGCCTTCGGTAGTGCCTACCGGGGCCCATCTTCCCATGGACATCGGGCAACCGATAAAAGCCAGACTGGTTCCAACGAAAAACAGCCCATGACTCTAACCGGCGCGACCCCCGTGGCTCAGATCGTGATCGACCACGTCAACCAAAACCCGTCCGGACGCACAACATGAATCTCCTCAGAAACGTCAATATCGGCACCCGCCTCGCCGCCGCCTTCGCCTGCCTCCTGATACTCATAGTGGCCATGGCGACGATCGGCGTGACGAGTGCCGACAAGATTCACGCCGGCTTGAAGACGATTTACGAGGACCGCACC
>JAYVOV010000270.1:0-25907 GCA_043757735.1 Burkholderiaceae bacterium | reverse complement strand
ACGAGACCGACGTCGCAGTCCTCGCCTGCGCACGCACGCTGCCCCCGGACGCTGCCGTGGAGCTGGTCTGGGATGCCGGCATCGCCACGCCATCGGGCATCACGACACGCAAACCGCAGATCCTCAAATACAAGGTTCGCAGTGCCTTCAGCGCCGCGTTTTCATGCCTGCGCGAAAACGCCAATGCACCCTGCACGCCACTGGGCGATGTGCGGATCGAATTCACGTCGCCGGTACCGCGCGAGACCGCGCAGGCCGTGCGTCTGCGGTTTGCCGACGGCGAACGCAAGCCGGTTCTGGACGGCAATGACAATGCCTTGACCGCAGACTCGGCCACCTTCAAGGGCCCGTTTCCGGAGTCGGCCGACTTCACGGTGGTGCTGCCTCGCGATGTCCGCGATGCCGAACAGCGCCCGCTGAACAATCCGGGCACTTTTCCACTGAAGAGCCGCATGGCCGCATTCCCGCCGCTGGCGAAATTCGCCGCGGCGCCCTTCGGCATCATCGAACTCGACGAAGCGCCGGCGATGGCGCTCACCTTGCGCAAAGTTGAGCGGGCACTGCTGATGCGCAGCGTCGAACCAGGGCGCGGCACGGTCCGCGATCTCAAGGTGCAGGACGACGCGCAGATCATCGAATGGTATTCGCGGGTCATGCGCCTGCATGAGCGCGATCTCGACGACGACGAGGTGCGCAGCGTGACCGGGCAGCCGCCGCGGCGCAGTCCAAGGCCGGCGGCGCGCGCCGGCGCGCCGCCGGCCACGGTGCAGTCGCGCACCCTGTCGCTGCTGGCCCGCGAGCCTGCTGCACGAGCGCTGAAGCTGCCAGAACCGGCGACACCCGGCGACTGGCCCTTCGAGGTGGTCGGCGTGCCGCTTTCCGAGCCTGGCTTCCATGTGCTCGAAATCGAATCGCGCAAATTGGGCAAGGCTCTGCTCGATCGCAATGCGAGCCTCTATGTGCGGACCGCGGCACTGGTCACCAATCTGGCCGTGCACTACAAGCGCAGCGCCGAGAATGGTCTGGTCTGGGTCACCAGCCTCGATCGCGGCAGGCCGGTCGTGGGCGCGGCGGTGCGCATCTCGGACTGCCAGGGCAAGCCCCTGTGGCAGGGCACAACCGACGCGCAGGGCATTGCACGCGTGGCCAGGGCGCTGGCCGCCCCGGGCGAGAACTGCGGCGAAGATCGGCCAGGTCATTTCGTGTCGGCGCGGGCGCGCGACGCGCAGGGGCGCGAAGATCTGTCGTTCGCCTGGTCGGGCTGGTCGCAGGGCATCGAACCCTGGCGTTTCGAGGTGCCCACCCTGGGCTCCGACGACAACCAGGTGGCCGCGCACACCGTGTTCGACCGGATGCTGCTGCGGGCTGGCGAAACCGTGTCGATGAAACATTTCGTTCGCAGCACCTCGTCAAAGGGCCTGAGCCGGCCCGCGGACGAGCGCCTGCCGCGTCAGCTAAAAATCGTCCACACCGGCTCCGATCAGAGCTGGCAGGTGTCCCTGACCTGGCAGGGCGGCGCCGCGCAGTCGCGCTTCAAGCTGCCGCAGGGCGCACGCCTCGGACACTACGACGTGTTTCTCGACTATGGCGAAGAGCCACCCGCCGCAGCGGGCCCGGCCGCCAAAGACGCCGTGCGCCGGCCCCCGCCGCTGTGGTCCGGACCCCGGCTGTCGGGCCGTTTCCGGGTCGAGGCGTTTCGCCTGCCGGTGTTTGATGCACAGGTCGTGCTGCCGCCGGTGCTGCCGCCAGCCCCGCGCGAGGCGGCTGCCGATGTGCGCATCACCTGGCTCTCCGGCGGCTCCGCGGCACGCCTGCCGATCAAAGTGAGTGCGCAGATGCGCCCGCAGTCACCGAGATTCGATGGCTGGGACGCATTCAATTTCGAGCGCGGCGATCTGGAGCGCGGTGACGAGGACGAAGCCGGGGCCGCCGCCGGCAGCCCCTCGGCCGCGCAGCGCACCGCGGCGCGCGGCATCCACCGGGATCGACTGGTTCTGGACAAACTGGCGGCCGAACTCGATGCGCAGGGCAGCGCCCGGGTGCGCGTGCCGGCTCTGCCGGTGATCTCGGTCCCGCACCGGCTGGAGATCGAAACCACCTTCGCCGACCCCTCGGGCGACATTCAAAGCGTCGCGCGCAGCACCATGATGTATCCGTCGCAGCTGGTGGTGGGCGTGAAGACCGACGGCTGGGCTGCCATGGGTGAATCGATCGGCATGCGCGTGGCGGTGCTCGACACCAGCGGGCGTCCGCAGAAAGCCCGAAAGGTCCGCGTTCTGGGCCGCCTGGAACGTACGATCTCGCACCGCAAGCGCCTCGTCGGCGGCTTCTACGCCTATGAAAACCAGCACCTGTCGCGTGATCTCGGCGAGGTCTGCACGGCGCAGACTGAAGCGGGTGGTGTTGCCTTGTGCGAGATCTCGCCCACGCTGCGGCCGGGCGAGACCGGGCAGCTGGTGCTGATCGCCGAGGCGGCCGACGATGGCGCCCGCATCGCCAGTGCCAGCGCCTCGGTCTGGATGGCCGGGCGCGGCGAACTCTGGTTCGACGCCCAGGCGCAGGATCGCATCGATCTCATCCCGGAGAAGAAGCAGCTGGCACCAGGTGAAAACGCCCGCTTCCAGGTCCGCATGCCGTTCCGCGTGGCCACCGCGCTGGTCACGGTCGAACGCGAGGGTGTGATCGATTCGAAGGTGATTCAACTAACTGGCAGAAATCCGAGCTTCGAGCTGCCGATGCGCGCCGAGTACGGACCGAACGTCTTCGTGTCGGTGCTGCCGATCCGCGGCCGTCTGCGCGAAGTGCCCTGGTACTCGATTTTCGTCTGGGGCTGGCGCTCGCCGATCGAGTGGTGGCAGGAATTCCGCCACACCGGCGAACTGCCATCGACCCGCTTCGCACCGACCGCCACGGTCGACCTCGCCCGGCCGGCCTTCCGCATGGGATTGGCTGAACTGACCGTGGGCATCGACGGATCGCGGCTGGCGGTGAAGGTCACCCCGGAGCGTGAGCAATACAAAGTACGCGAGCGGGTCAAGGTGAACCTCGATGTACGGCTGCCCGACGGCAAGACGCCGGCGGCGGGCGCGCAGGTGGCACTTGCTGCCGTCGATGAAGCCCTGCTGGAACTGCTGCCCAACACCAGCTGGAAAGTTCTCGAAGCAATGCTGCAGCGGCGCAGCTATGGGGTCGAGACCGCGACCGCGCAGATGCAGGTGGTCGGCAAACGGCACTTCGGACGCAAGGCGGTTGCCGCCGGCGGCGATGGCGGGCGCAATCCCACGCGTGAACTCTTCGATACGCTGCTCTACTGGAATCCATCGGTGACTCTGGACGCACAGGGCCGTGCTCAGGTCGAAGTGCCCTTGAACGATTCCCTGACCCGGTTTCGCATCGTCGCGATCGCCGACGCCGACCAGGGGTTTTTCGGCACCGGCGAAGCCACGGTTCGCAGCACCCAGCCGCTGCAGCTGGTGGCAGGGCTGCCCCTGGTGGTACGCGACGGCGACGTGCTGCCGATCGCGCTCACCGTGCGCAACAACAGCCAGCGGGCCATGAAGATCACGGTCAGCGCAACGGTGCTGGCGGGGCCGCCCGACAAGCCGCCGGTGGCCAGCCTGCAGCGCTCGCTCGAGCTGGCAGCCGGCGCCTCTCAGGCGCTGGCGCTGCCGGTGGTCGTCCCGGCCGGGGTCGAACAGCTCAGCTGGGAGATCGACGCCAGTGAACCCGGCGGTCAGCACGACAGCCTTCGGGTCAAACAGACAGTCACGCCGGCCGTGCCCCTGACGGTCCGCCAGGCGATGCTGGCGCAGATCGACGGCCAGACCGACATTGCCCTGAGCAACCCGGTCGACGCCATCGCCGGGCGTTCGGCCCTGCGGGTATCGTTGGCGCCGACAATCGCCGGTTCCCTGGCCGGGGTTCAAAACTGGCTGCAGCGCTATCCCTTTCGCTGTCTCGAGCAACGTACCTCGCGCGCCGTCGGTCTGGCCGACATGGGCCTCTGGCAGGCGCTGGTCGAGGACCTGCCCTCCTACCTGGACAGCGACGGCCTGGCGCAGTTCTTCCCGGTGCGTGAAGGCGAAGCGGCCGCGGGCAGCGAGGCGCTCACCGCCTATCTGCTGGCAGTCTCGCGCGAGTCGGGACTGACGCTGCCCGCCCTGTCGCGCGACCGGATGCTCGCCGGTCTTGCGGCATTCGTCGAGGGCCGGATCAAGCGCAGCGGCTGGACGCTCAGGCCCGACTCGCTCGAGCGCCGGCTGGCCGCGCTGGCAGTGCTGGCGCGCCACGGGCGGGCGCCCATGGCCCTGGTCGCGGCGCTGGAGCTGGCCCCCGAGCGCCTGCCGCTGTCGTCGGTGCTCGACTGGGCGGCTATCCTGGAGGGCGTGCCGACCCTGCCCAGGCGGGACGCCCTGCTGGCCCAGGCCGACCATATCCTGCGCGCCCGTCTGGTCGCCAGCGGCACCCGGCTGGTGCTGGCGAGCGAGCGCGATGACGAGCCGTGGTGGCTGCTGTCCAATCGCGACACAGCGATGGCCCGGCTGCTGCTGCATGCACGGGCCCACGACAACTGGCGCGAGGAGGCGCCCAAGCTGATCGGCGGCCTGCTCGCGCGGCAGCGCCTGGGGGCCTGGTCGACCACCACCGCCAACGCCTGGGGTGCGGTGGCGGTACGCAGTTTCACGCTCAAGTTCGAAGCCGGCCAGGTCAAGGGCCAGACCAGCGTGCAGCTGGGCAGCGTAAGTCGCAGTCACGCCTGGACGGCCGGCCCGGTGCAGTTCGATCTGGCGCAACCCGCAGGCGACAGCGTGGCCCGCTTCAGCCACAGCGGCACCGGCCGACCCTGGCTGCAGGCTCAGGTGCTGGCCGCGGTTCCCTTGACGCAAGCAGTCATCAGCGGCTATCGCATCAGCCGCAGCCTCGAGCCGGTCGAACAGCGAGACCCGACCGTCTGGAGCCGTGGCGACCTGGTGCGGGTGCGCGTTGTCGTCGAGGGCAGCGCCGCGATGCCCTGGGTGGTCATCGCCGACCCCCTGCCCCCGGGGGCCACGGTGCTGGGTTCCGGGCTGACGCGCGACACCACCATCGTGGCAGCACCAGCCGCGGTGCCGACGGCACTGCGCAACGAAAATCGGCCGACACCCACATTCGTCGAGCGCGAGGCGGCGGCGATGCATGCGTATTTCGAACGGCTCCCGGCCGGTCGCCAGGTGTTCGAATACGTGATGCGCCTGAGCCAGCCGGGCGAGTTCCGCTTGCCGCCGACGCGGGTCGAGGCCATGTACGCGCCTGACGTGTTCGGCGAAATGCCCAACCCGGCCTTCAGCGTGAAGCCCTGAGGCGATGCGCGCGGGCAGGCTCGGTCTGCTGGCCGCGGCACTGCTGCCGCTCGCCCTGCTGCCTGGCGCGGCACAGGCAGCGCCGACTTTCGATCAGGTGCGGGCCGCCTGGCGCTCCTCCGAAGCGGTTCTGCTCGACCGCAACGATCAGCCGTTGCAGACGCTGCGCATCGACAACACCACCCGGCGCCTGGGATGGGTTGCGCTGGACGACGTGTCGCCCGCCTTGCGCCGCTCGCTGCTGGTATCGGAAGACCGGCGTTTTCTCGAGCACTCCGGCATCGACTGGCTGGCTGTCGGATCGGCGCTCGGCAGCGCAGTATCCGATACCGCCGGGCCGCGTGCACCGCGCGGCGCGAGCACGATCACCATGCAGCTGGCCGGACTGCTCGACAGCCACGCCGGCCAGGGACGGCGCAGCATCGGCACCAAGCTCGATCAGGCGATGACGGCCGTCATGATCGAGCGCGGTTGGCGCAAGCCGCAGATCTTCGAAGCCTATCTGAACCTGCTGCCGTTTCGGGGCGAACTCGTCGGCATCGCGGCGCTGTCGGAGCTGCTCTTCGGCAAGGCCCCTGCCGGTCTTGATGCAGCCGAAGCAGCGCTCGCCGCCGCGCTGGTGCGCGGCCCCAACGCGACCCCCGAACGGGTCGCTCAGCGGGCCTGCCTGCTGCTGCGTGAACAGCAGCTCGATGCCTTGTGCGGCGCTCTGGCGGGGCGCGCCCGTGTGGTTCTCTCGCGTCGACCAACCGTGTCGCCGATCCAAGAAGGGCTGGCGCCGCACCTGGCGCAGCATCTGCTGCGCGAGCCCGGCCAGCGCAGGCGCAGCACCCTCGACGCAGATCTGCAGCGGCAGGCGCGCAATTCGCTGCGCCGTCATCTCCACGTGCTGGCCGATCGCGGTGCGCAAGACGGCGCGGTGGTCGTGCTGGACAACGCCAGCGGCGATGTCCTGGCCTGGGTCGGCTCGTCGGGCGCGCTGTCGGCCGCGCCCGAGGTCGATGCGGTGCTCGCGCCGCGGCAGGCAGGCTCGACGCTCAAGCCTTTCCTTTATGCGATGGCGATCGGCGAGCATCGTCTGACCGGCGCATCGCTGCTCGAGGACCGGGCGGTCAACCTGCCGGCGGGCGGCGGCCTTTACCTGCCACAGAACTACGACCGCGAATTTCGCGGTTGGGTCAGTGTGCGCAGCGCCCTGGCCGCGTCGCTGAACGTGCCGGCGGTCAGAGTGGCGGCGATGGTCACCCCGGAGGCGCTGGCCCGCCAGTTGCGCAGCCTCGGCATCGCGTCGGTGGACAAGCCCGGGCAACACTACGGCAACTCGTTGGCGCTCGGCTCGGCCGACGTCACCCTGATCGAACTCACCAATGCCTACCGCGCGCTGGCCCGGGGCGGGCGCAGCAGCGCGGCCCGCGCCACATCCGACGGCGCGCTGCCAGGGCGCAAGGGCGCACCGCCGGTGCCGGTGCAAGTGCTCAGCGCCGAAGCCAGTTTCATCGTCGCCGACATTCTCTCCGACCGCGATGCCCGCGCCGCCACCTTCGGCTGGGACAGTCCCTTGGTCACCCGGGGCTGGAGCGCGGTCAAGACCGGCACCAGCAAGGACATGCGCGACAGCTGGTGCCTGGGCTTTTCAGGCCGCTTCACCGTGGGCGTCTGGGTCGGTAATGCCGCCGGCCTGCCGATGCGCCAGGTGTCGGGCGCACAGGGCGCTGCGCCAGTGTGGGCCGAGGTGATGGCCTGGCTGCACGAGCGCGAGCCCGCCCGCGCGCCGAGCGCCCCGGCCGGCCTGGTCCGTCAGCGGGTACGCTTTGTCGATGTCGCCGAAGCCGACCGCGACGAATGGTTTCTGCCCGGCACCCAGATGCGCGAGGTTGCGCTCGCTTCGGCCGGTGAACGCGCCGGCATCGCCTACCCGCCCAGCGGCACCCGGATCGCGCTCGACCCCGATATTCCGCCAGCCAACCAACGGGTCCTGCTGCGCGCGCATCGCAGCCGGCAGGCCGATCAGGCGCGCTGGTGGATCAACGGCAGGGAGGTCGGGCGCGGCGCGCAGCACCCGTGGTTCCCGATGCCGGGCGTCCATCAGATCGCGCTGCGCGACGCCGCCGGTGTGACGCTCGATCAGGTGGAGATCGAGGTTCGCGGTGCGGTCAGCGCACGCCGGCAACGACCCGCGCCACCGCCTCGGTGAGCCGCTTGGCGTAGCCGATGTGCAGGAACTCGTTGGGACCGTGCGCATTGCTCTGCGGCCCCAGCACGCCGGTGATCAGGAACTGCGACTGCGGGAAATAATCACCCAGCATGTTCATGAACGGGATCGTGCCGCCCTCGCCCATCCAGGCGGCTTCGCGCCCGAAGGCCCCGCGCGACGCGTCATCAAGCAGCCCTTTGAGCCAGGGGGCTGTCGGCGGCGCATTCCAGCCGGAGGCGCCCCAGTCGGCCTTGAAGGTGACGCGGGCGTTGTAGGGCACATCGGTTTCGAGCGCCTTCTTCATGGCCCGGGTGGCGCGCTCGCCATCCACCGTGGGTGGCAGGCGCATCGACAGCTTCAAGGATGTCTTGGGGCGCAGCACATTGCCGGCCGAATCGATCGAGGGCAGACCCGCCGCGCCGGTCACCGACAAGGCCGGGCGCCAGGTGCGCGCCAAAATGGCCTGCACCGGATCGGTGGTGGTGGGCATCGCATGGGCGTGCTTGTCGTGGGCCGCCGGATCGGCGCCCGGCTCGTGTGAACAGCCCACCCAGGGAAACTGCTTCCAGACCGCATCGCCGAGGATCTCGCCAGCGGCCCTGGCCTGTGTCATGCGCTCGTCCGGAATGGCCGCGTGCAGTTCTGGCAGCAGGACCTGGCCGGTCATCGCATCGTCGATGCGGCTGAGCAGCTGCCGCGCGATCCTGAACGACGACGGCACCAGACCGCTCGCCATGCCCGAATGCACGCCTTCGGAAAGCACTTCCACGGTCAGCACGCCGCCGACCAGTCCCCGCAGCGAGGTGGTCACCCAGAGCTGGTCGTAGTTGCCGCAGCCGGAATCGAGCCCGGCCACCAGCTTCACATTGCCCATGCGCGGCGTGAGCAGCTTCAGGTAGGCTGGCAGATCGGGACTGCCGCTTTCTTCGCAGGTTTCGATCAGGCCGACGCAGCGCGGCCGCGCCACTTTCTGCGCGTCGATGGCCTGGATGATGGTGAGGGCCGCGTAGACCGCATAACCGTCGTCGGCGCTGCCCCGGCCGTACAACCTGCCGTCCTCGATCACTGGGATCCACGGGCCCAGGCCGGCACGCCAGCCGACCATTTCGGGCTGCTTGTCGAGGTGACCGTAGAACAGCACCGAGTTGTCGTTGCCAAGGCCGCCGGTGGCCGGGATGTCGAAGAACAGGCAGGGCGTGAGACCGTCGATGCTGACGATCTCCAGTTTCATGCCGTCAATGGGCTGCGCGAGACACCATTGCTCGGCCGACTGGATCACCGACGCGAGATGGCCGTGCGCGGCCCAGCTGGCATCGAAGCCCGGCGACTTGGCAGGCACTTTGACGTAATCGACCAGACGGGGGATGAGGTCTTCATCCCATTTGCGCGAAGTGAACGAACGAAGCTCGGACATATCCATGGCGTGACTCCCGAAAGCGGCTGCTGGAGGACAAGAGAGTATCCCAAAGCCAGCCGCGATCCGGGCGGCCATCCAGGATGCTTTCAGCGTTGAATCCTGGGCCAGCTAGATCCCGATCTGCACCGACGCACTGAACGTGCGCGGGTAAGCCGGGAACAGATACACACCACCCCAGTATTGGGTCGGGGCGTCTTTCCAGTACCGCTTGTCGAGTGCGTTGTCGACGCCCACCCGCCAGGTGATGCTGCGCCCCGCCACCCGCTGGCGCAGGTTGAAGGCGGTGTCCCTCTGGCCATAGGCCGGCAGCTCGACCGTGTTGTAGGCGTCACTGGCCGAGGTCTCGGCTTTGATCGCGCCGGACAAGCCTCCTGCACCGAGATCGCGCACGGTGCCGGCGCGAATGACGGTGATCGATTGCGGCGTCGCGGCGAGCGGCGCGCCGGACAGGCCGCCGACGGTGGCCGTCTCGGTGGCCGTCTCGGTGGCCGGCGCAAAGGCCCGCCCCTGCACACGGACCTCGGGCAGCAGCGTTGCGGGCGAACCGCGCGCCTGCTGCTTCAACGCTTCCCTGCGCAAGTATTAACTCGATCAGGTTCCAAGGATTTTTCTCACCCGTCCGAGCGATCGGACTACGGCCAGCAACGGCCAACAACGGCCGAAGATTTGTACGGGACCGACAGGCCCCTAGCGTGCATCGCGATGATAGCGCTGGCGGGTGCCGACGACCCGCTCGGCCAATGCCAGTCGAAGCGGCAAGGGGCCAGACAGAACCGTGTACACGATCCCGGCGCCGGCCAGCGTTTCGAGCAGCCGGCGATGAAACGATGCCCGCGCCTGCGGTCCATCGCGCTGGCTGCCGTCGGCAACCCAGGGCAGGTCGATATCGGCCAGCAGGGTGACGTCGCAGGCGCGCTGGTGCGCGATCGCGGCCTCGAGCAGGCTGGCATCGCCGAACAGCTCGAGGCTGTAGAGCGCCGTGGCCAGGGGCGACGAATCGATCACCAGCCAGGACAGCCCTCGGGCCTGCCCGTCGGCCAGCGCCGCACGCTCGCGAAGCATCTGCTCGGCGATCAGCGCGGCCTGTTCATCGGCGCGCGGCGTGCGGGCATGACGTTCGCAGAACTCCCGCAGAACCTCGGGCAGCAGGACGGCGGGCAAACGGGCCGACAAGGCTTCGCAGAGGCTGCTCTTGCCGGTGCATTCGGCGCCGATGACGGCGATGCGTCGCATCAGGTTTTAATGACTGGTGCAGACCCGGCCGGTGCAGACATTTCATTGGCCTGCAGCACGATCCGCCAGCGCCGCAGGCCCATCACCGCCATGCCCAAGAAGAGCAGATACAGCAGCGCGGTCAGCCACAAGGCCTTGTAACCGAGCAGGCCGATGCTGGCAACGTTCACCAGCAGCCAGACCCACCAGGTTTCGATGAACTTGCGCGCCAGAAGCACCTGGCCGATCACGCTGCCCGCGGTCGGAAAAGCATCCAGGTAGGGCACATCGGTATCGGTGAAACGATCGAGCAGTGCGCCCAGCAGCAGCCCGCCCAGCAGCCAGGCCAGCATCAGGATCACGATCCGCCGCCTGCCCAGACGGCTGATCCGCAGCCGCTCGCCCGGCATGTCGGCGTGAGGTCGCCCGAACAGCCATTGCCACCAGCCCCAGGCCGAGGTCAGGGCGAAAAAGACCTGAAGCGTGGCGTCGCCATAGATGCGATTGACCACGAACAACCAGGTGTACAGGCTGCAACTGACGATGGCCAGCGGCCAGCCCCAATGGTTCTCGACGACGTTGCAGGCCACGCAGGCGAACGCGAGCACGAAGGCGACTATCTCCAGCCAGGTGACGGCGGTTCCCCACCAGTTGAAGGCAGTGTTCAGCATGGCCGCAGTGTAAGCGCGCGTCGATCTGCGATCATCGATGTCATTGCTGCGGACACGCGCTCACGGGAATCGAAGCCCATGACACCTCACGAAAACAATCGATCAGGTGATTCGATCCGGCGGCGCCTGGACCCTGCCGCGATCGCCGGGCCGGCGCAGATCTGGGCGCACTCGACGCCGACCGATATGACGCGGTCACCATCGCGGCGGTCGCCGACGACGAGGCAAGCCTGAAAGCGCTGCTGGCCGCCGGCGCCAGCACGAAACGCGTCACGAGCCGCTACGACGGCACAGCGCTGATCGCCGCTACCCATCTCGGCCACGACGGGGTGGTGGCGCAACTGATCGCAGCCGGCGCGCCGCTGGATCATCTCAACAACCTGCACTGGAGCGCGGTCATCGAATCGATCGTGCTGGGCCAGGGCGGACCGCGCCATGTCGCGACGTGGCGGGCCCTCGTCGAAGCGGGCGCCGATCTCACGCTGGCCGATCGCGAAGGCCGCATGCCGCTGGCCCTGGCACGGAGCCCCGGCTATGCCGAGATGATCGAACTGCTGGAACGGACCGGCGCCAGGCCGGGAAAACCAGGGGCGTCAGTAAGGCGGCAGGCGCGCACTGATCCCGCCAGATCCATCGCTCATGTTCCGCGATAAGCCCGGTGCCCGGCCTGATGGGCTCACGAGGACCAGCGGTGCGGGCATAGGCGCTGCGGCTGATCCCGGCGGCGGAATTGGCGCGGGATTCGATACCAGCGGCACATTCGGCACTGGCGGCACAGTTGGCTGCGGCGGGGCAATCGGCTGCGGCGGGGCAATCGGCAATGCCGTGTTCGTGCCCGCGGGGCGCGCCGCGCCGATCGCGGCCCCCGGGCCGGGCCCAGGCTGCGTCTGAGTGAACGCATTGGCTGGCAGTGCGCGCGGCGGGACCGGCGCTGACCGGCGATCGGCGACATGCACGGAGGCGCCTGCCGGCACGTCGAGGCTGCCGCTTTCGTTGGAAACCGCAACACGCCCGACGATCACCCGCAGCAGCAACCCAGGTCGTGCACCGCCCTCGCAGCCGCGTGGCGGGCACACCGTCTCGTTGGCTTCGTACTCGGTGCCCCTGATGCCGATGGTGGCACTGGGCGTGCTCATCCGATAGTCGTCCCGGTTGCGCTTGCCGATCGCCCCGCTCACCGTGCGCAGCGCACCCTTCACCAGCGTCATGAAGTTTTTCTGCTCGGCCACATCAAACCGGTAGTCGTCGATCCTGAACTCGGTGTTCGGTTGCAGCGCAACCACCGCGCCGTCGGAAAACCGCAGTTCGATCCGGCCGTCCGCCCGGGTGATCACGCGATCACCACTGGTGAGCGTGGTGCCGGGGCGCGCCGGCGACAGCAGGGCCGAATCGCGCAACAGCACGGTATCGCCGGAGGAACTCAAAACGGCGGCGGCCGCCAGCGGCATCGCGCCCTCGCCCCGAACCGGTGGCGCCGAAAGGGCTGGCTGCGCAGCGGCTGGCACGCTGGCGGCGATCGCCAGGACCGCGCAGGCCATCGGCGCGCTCAGTCGCGAGAAACAGCGACGAATGCCGGCAAACCAGTGCGGCACGGAAATCGCTTCAAAGGCCATACGTTTGTAACGGCCTGCTGCGAGGGAACTTCAGGCCGCCGATCGTATCGAACCGACCGCTTATGACTAGGCGGCTGTCAGCGCTCCCGCGGCGCCAGCCGGCGCCCGAGCCTGATGCCAGGCCGCTCGACCATTCGATGCAGGCACTCGGACAGCACCCACGCCAAAAGCACTGCCACCAGGGCAAGGCTCGTCACGTTCGAGCCGAAGACCGCAGGCCATTGGCTTTTCAGGCCGAGCATCACTGGCACATGAATCAGGTACATCGGATAGGAAATGCGCCCGAGGCGGTCGACCAGCCGCATTAGCCCACCACCCGCCCATGCGATCAGCGCCGCCAGACCCCAGGCGCGCAAACCCGCACCGACAACGGCGGGGTCGAGCCGAAACACCAGCAGAAAGAGCGCACCCAGTCCCAGCGCCGGCACAGGCGAGGGATTGAGGTGCAACAAAGCGTTCAGCCGATCGGCCATCGGCAGCGTGATCACGATGGCCGCCCAGGCCAGCCACCGCTGCGCAGCCGGCAGCGGCCGATTGGGCGCGATGGCAGCAAGCGCTGCCCCGAGCACGAAAAAAGACCAGTGCGCGGGCGCCGCGTTGACCAGATAGGCGTAGCGATGAAAGTCGGTCATCTCCGCCACGCGCCCGCCCCAGAGCCAGTCGCGGAAGAACGCGTCGAACGCGCCCCCCTGCGCCAGCCAGACCCAGCCGATTGATACAACGGCCGCCGCCGCCGCCGTCGCCAGAACCGCCCCAGGCGCGCGGGCGCCCGGGCGCATCCACCAGGCCAGCGCCAGCAGCGGCGCCAGACCATACCAGATCAATTCGACGGTCAGCGACCAGCTGACTGTGGTGACATCGAATCCGGCCAGAGCGGGCGGGTAGAAGTGCGAAAGGGCCAGAAAGTTGAGCGCGAATGCCAGCCAGTCGGCGCCCGACACGGTCAGCAGTCGATCGGCGACTGGCCCGGTGACAGTCAACCCCAGCACGACCACCCAGTAGACCGGAAAGATTCGAAACATCCGCCGCGCCAGATAGGTCGTGGGCGGCAGCGCCGCGCAGCTGCGCGCGATCAGGAAACCGCTAACAATGAAGAACAGCTCGACACCGAGCAAACCGCCCAGCCGGCCGATCCAGGGCACATCGAACTGCAGATAAGCGCCGAGGTGATTGCAGACCACACCGGCCACCGCCAGACCGCGAAGAAGGTCGATGCCCGGCAGATGACCGCCGGCTGACGCAGTGTCTGCCGCTGACACAGTGTCTGCCGCGGACACTGACGCAGTGTCTGCCGCTGACGCGGCGTCACCAGCACACGAGAGGCCGGCAGCTGAAGCGCTGCCATCGACCGACGCCGCACCCAGACCGGTTTTGCATTTCGTGTCTGCCACCCGCCTGAAACCCTCTTGTTGCCGAATCTGCGCAAGGATAGCGCGCCTCGGCTGTCCGCCGGCGACCCAGGCGACTGAAATACGGGTCCTGGAACGCCGGTCATCACGGCGCTGCACGGTCGGTGTTAATGTCGAATTCCCCCGCCGACCGTTCACCAGAAAGAGGCACTTACCCCTATGTACCCCTTCACCTATCAGCGGGCAGCGGGACTGGCTCAGGCCGTCGCCGGCCTGAAAGCCGATCCGCAAGCTAAACTGCTCGCTGGCGGCATGACCCTGCTGCCATCCATGAAACATCGGCTGGCCGCCCCCTCGGGCCTGATCGACATCGCCAGACTGCCCGAGCTTCGTGGCATTCGCCGCGACGGCAGCGGTCTGGTCGTGGGCGCTGCCACGCGCCACGCCGAACTCGCCGGCGACGCCACCGCGCAGGGCGCACTGCCTGCCCTGAGTCACCTCGCCGGATTGATCGGCGATCCGCAGGTCCGCGCGCGCGGCACGCTCGGCGGAGCGATGGCCAACAACGACCCGGCGGCCGACTATCCGGCCGCCGCGCTCGGCTGCCGCGCCGAGATCGCCACCGACCGTCGCGGCATCGCCGCCGACGATTTTTTCCAGGGCATGTTCAGCACCGCGCTCGAACCCGACGAAATCATCGTCGCCGTGCGCTTCGAGTGCCCCCTTCGCGCGGCCTACGCCAAGTTCGCGCACGCTGCCTCCGGGTACGCAATGACCGGCGTGTTCTTGGCGCAATACGCCGATGGCGTTCGGGTGGCAGTCACGGGTGCCGGACCCGGCGTATTTCGCTGGAAGGCAGCCGAGGAGGCGCTGAGCCGTGAGCTGTCGCTCGCGAGTCTCAAAGCGCTGTCGATGCCAGCCGCTGGACTGAACGCCGACCAGCACGCGCCGGCCGAATACCGAGCCCATCTCGTCAAGCTCATGACTGAACGCGCCGTGGTCGATCTTCTCGACCGCGCCGCCTGACCCCGAAGGATTCACGATGAAAATCGAACTCGTCGTCAACGGCATCCAACGCACGGCGCATTGCGAGGAACGCACACTGCTCGCCGACCTGCTGCGCGAAAATCTCGGCCTGACCGGCACGCACATCGGCTGCGACACCAGCCAATGCGGCTGCTGCACCGTCCAGCTCGACGGCCAAGCCGTCAAGTCGTGCACGGTGCTCGCTGCGCAAGCCGACGGCAGTGAAGTCGTCACCATCGAAGGTCTTGCCCAGGGCGACCGGCTGCATGTGGTGCAGCAGGCCTTCTCGGCCTGTCACGGTCTGCAGTGCGGCTTCTGCACGCCCGGCATGATCATGGCCAGCGTGGACCTCCTCAAGAAGCATCCGTCACCCACCGACGACCAGATCCGCGACGGCCTGGCGGGCAATCTGTGTCGCTGCACCGGCTACGTGAACATCGTCGCCGCGGTCAAGACTGCGGCCGCGCAGATGGCCGCCGCGACCGGCAGCCAGGGAGCACGTTCATGAGCGCGATCATCGACACCCGCACCAGCGAACTCAAACCGGCTCGTCACGAAGACCTTCGGCTGGTCACAGGGCACGGCAAGTTCACCGCCGACTGGAACCTCCCCAGACAGCTCCATGCGCACATGGTGCGCTCCGATCGCGCCCATGCGCGGCTGGTGTCGGTCGACACCTCGGCCGCCGCCGCCGCGCCCGGGGTGGTCGCCGTGCTGACCGCCTGGGACGTCGCCGAAGCCGGATTCCACGAACTCCCCAGCGGCCCGCCGCTGACGGGCAGTGATGGCAAGCCGCAGGAGAAGCGCCCGCTGCCCATCCTGGCCTCCGATCGCGTGCGCTTCGTCGGCCAGCCGATCGCGATGATCATCGCCGATTCTGCGGTTGCGGCCCAGGACGCCGCCGAGCAGGTGCTGGTCGACTATGAAGAGCTGCCGGCCGTCGCCTCGATGGCGGCCGCGCTGGCAGCCGGCGCGCCGCAACTGCATGAAGGCATGCCCGGCAACGTCGGTTTCGTCTTCGAAGCCGGCGACCGCGCCGCGGTCGAAGCGGCCTTTGCCAGGGCCACCCGAACCACGACGCTGCGCATGCACAGTCAGCGCCTGATCGGCGCGCCAATGGAACTGCGCGCCTGTCTGGCCAGCTACGACACCGCCCGCGAACATTTCACCGTCTATACACCCACGCAGGGCATGCTCGGCATGCGCTCGTCGCTGGCCGCGGTCACCGGCTTCGACGCCAGCCGCATCGAGGTGGTCGCACAGGATGTCGGCGGCTCGTTCGGCCTGCGCGGCGGCCCCTACGCCGAACAGGTGCTGGTCATGCTGGCCGCACGCAAGCTCGGCCGCCCGGTCAAATGGGTCGGCTCGCGCAGCGAAGTTTTCCTGAGCGACTGGCACGGCCGCGCGCTCACCATCGAGGGCAGCGTTGCGCTGGACCACAACAACAACATTCTGGCCTTCCGATTCGAGGATCAGGCCGACCTCGGCGCCCACAACTGCTACTTCCAATCGATGATCGGCACCAAGAACATCACGGTGACGATGAGCGGCGTCTACAAGGTGCCAGCCCTGTTCGCGCGTTCCACGCTGGTCTACACCAATACTGTGCCGGTTTCTGCGTATCGTGGCGCCGGCCGCCCCGACATCGCCTACGCGATCGAACGCCTGATCGACCAGGCCGCCGCCGAACACAGCCTCGACAGAGTCGCGCTGCGCCGACGCAATTTCATTGCACCCAGCGCTTTCCCGTACACCACCGCCAATGGCACCGTCTACGATTGTGGCGAATTCGCGGCAGTCATGGACAAGTCCCTGAAACTCGCCGACTACGCCGGCTTCCCAGCGCGCCGGCAGACCAGCGAGAGCCAGGGCAAACTGCGCGGCATCGGCTTCGGCTGCTATCTGGAGGCCTCGGGTGCGGGCGGCGCCCCCAAAGATGTGGTCTCGGTGCGCTTTCAAGGCGATGGCCTGCTCCATCTTTACGGCGCCACCGGCCCCTCGGGCCAGGGCCATGAGACCTCGTTCGCGCAGATCGTGTCCGACGGTCTGGGTGTGCCCCGCGACCTGATTCGCTATCGGGCCAGCGACCCGACCCAGGAACTGATGGGCAACGGCACCGGCGGATCGCGCTCGCTCTATGGCGCAGGCAGCGCGTTCAAGATACTGATCGGCAACCTGGTTGCCCGCGCCCGCCCGCACGCGGCACGCGCCCTGGCGTCGCCCGAAGGCACGCTCGAATTCCACCACGGCACCTTCCATGCCGGCGAGCATCACATCAGCCTGCTCGATCTGGCCGCTTCGCTGCAGGGTCCGAGCCCGCATCCGCTCGATTGCGAAGGCGAGTCGATCTCCGGCAGCACCTTCCCCAATGGCTGCCACGTCGCCGAAGTCGAGATCGATCCCGCCACCGGCATCACCGAAGTCATCAACTACACCGCGGTCGACGATCTCGGCTTCGTGGTCTCGCCTCAACTGGTCCAGGGCCAGGTCCATGGCGGTGTCCTGCAGGGCGCGGGTCAGGTGTTCGGCGAGCACGCCATTTATGACCCTGAGTCCGCGCAGCTGCTCACCGGCAGCTTCATGGACTACGTGATGCCTCGTGTGGGCTGGGTGCCGAACATCACAACCGACTACCACCTGGTGCCGACCAAGCTCAACGCGCTGGGCGCCAAGGGGGTCGGCGAATCGGGCTGTTCGGGTTCCCTGCCGGCGCTGGTCAACGCCATGAGCGATGCCTTGCGGCGCGTCGGCGTGCCGCCACTGGACATGCCGTTCACACCGGCTATCGTCTGGCAGGCATTGCAGCAAAGGGTCTGAGGCCGCCACTCACGGCGGCACAGACCAACGCACGCGGGCGGGATTCACCCCGGCAGCCCCTACCCGCGCGTGCGCCGCTCGAACGCGTACTGCACGCCGATCCAGATCGTTCGCGACGCGCCCGGCGCGTAGAAGGTGCCATGACGGATCGGCTACTCGCCATCAACCGGCGCGAACGGTCGCACGCCGAATCGGCCATTCGCGTCGAAGGCGCTGGGCCCGAGCTGCGCGTTCAAACCCAGCTCGATGCCTTCGCGCCGGGTCTTGCCGAAATTGCGGAAGTAGCCGAATCCAGTCTGATCGTCGGCGACGAACAATATGTCGTCGCGGCTCTCGGAGCGGAACACGCCAGCGATTCCATCGCGTCCGGGCCGATACCGTGCCGCGCAGGCCGGCCTCGACAGTACGCGTCACCACCTGGCGCAGGGGCGGGTCGCCAGCCATCGCGTTGGGCAGCCTGCACGGGTTTTCAGGATCGGCACAGCCGCGCTCGATCGCGGTCGGCGCGCGGCTGCCCTCATCGATGCCGAGGTAGCTGGTCAGTGCGGGCGTCGGATTGAAGGTCAGGCCCAGCGTGGGATTGAAGCGCGAGAAGTGATGATCGCCATCGAGCGAGCCGGGCCCGCTGCGATCTGGATTCAGATAGCCCAGCTGTGTGGTCCGGCGAAAACTGATCCGGCTCTGATCGTAGGCGGCGCCCAGAACAAATCGATTGGTTCGGCCGGCCAGGCGTCCGGTCCAGTTCCGCTGCCCGGCCAACGCCGTCCGTTCGACTGCACCGGGCTGATACAGCGACTGGTCCAGCGAACCCCCGTTGACGTCACCATTGAGCGTGCGGCCGCCGATCGTGCGGTGGTAGGCGTTGCCGGTGGTAGGCGTTGCCGGTGAAATTGAACAGCCCCTGCGGTGTGCCCAGCAGTGGCGACGCGGTGTATCCGCGATAGTTCACATCGACCTGGAACGGATTGCCCTGCATTTCATTCAGATGAATGCCGCGCAGATTGCGATTCAGGAAACTGCTGAGGTCGATCGAACGGCTGTGCTCGATATCGGCCGCGGTTGCCGTTTGAACGGGTGCGGCGATCTCATCGCGCTGCAATGAGGTGCCCGGCAGTGGCGTGGCGCCGACGATAGGACCAGGCCCTGGCCAGAACCCGGGAACTTTTCCCGACAACGCCTGCGGCGCGGATAATGCGCGGTTCGCATCGGCCGTCATCGGTTCGCAGAGAGAAAAAAATGAGCAAACTCGTGATCGCCACTCAGTTCGGCGAGATCCTGGATAAGCATCTGGCGATGGCGCTGCCGGACGTGCAATGGGTCAAGCTGCCGATCGGTGCGCCGGCCGCTCTGCCACCAGAGGTGTCGATCCTCCTGGCAGCGTCGTTCCCGCGCGATCCGGCATCGCCCTTGCGTCTGCGGCCCGCTGGCTGGCCGTATTCGCTGCAGTGGATCCAGCTGATCTCGGCCGGCATCGACAGCTACCCCGCCTGGGTGTTTGAAGCACCCAGGGTCAGCACCGCACGCGGGGTTGGCGCCGAGCCGATCGCCGAGTACGTGCTCGCAGCTATCTTCGAGCATGTGAAGAAAATGCCGCGACTCTGGATCAAGGGTCCGGACCAATGGAAACACAGCAGCCTGGGCATGGTGCGAGACACCACGCTGGGCATCGTCGGTGTCGGTCCGATCGGCCTGGCCCTGGCCACCAAAGGCTTGGCGCTCGGCATGCGGGTCAAGGCTCTGCGACGCTCGGCGACGCCTTTCCCGCTGCCCGGCATCGAGCGCGCCGTGGACCTCGCCGCGATGTTTGCCGAGTGCGATCACCTGGTGCTCGCTGCGCCGTCCACGAAAGAGACGCGGCACATGGTCAATGCCGAGGTGCTCGCGCACGCGAAGGCCGGTCTGCACCTGATCAATATCGGCCGCGGCGCCCTGGTCGATCAGCCGGCGCTGATGGCCGCCCTCGATGCCGGCCGGCTCGCGCGCGCCACGCTCGACGTCACCGATCCGGAACCCCTGCCGGCCGGACATCCGCTATACAGTCATCCCAAGGTGCGGATTTCACCCCACACTTCGGCAATCTCGGCCTACATACGCGAAGCCCTGGTTGCCAAAGTGATCGGCAATCTGAAACGATTTCAGGCCGGCGAAGACCCGGAAGATCTGACCACGGGCGGCGCACCCTGACGCGGTGCCGCAGCGATTGACAACCTGGCGCTTGAACGCCGTGCTCAGGCGCCCCGATACCAGTTGACGCCCTGCTCGTCGCGCTCGACCACTGCTTCGCCACGGGCCACCAGATAGTTCAGGTGGGCCAGGCTTTCGCCGGTGGCCATGCCGAGCAGATGCTGGTCACCCTCGATCTTGCGCGCGAACAGCGCGCCAAACACATCGATCGCGCGCTTGGGCTCGTTCAGCGAACGGCGCAGGCGCTCGAGGCCGATCTCATGACCGTGCGCGAGGTCATCGAGGCGGGCATGCAGCGGTCTGAAGGGTTCGTTGTGGGCTGGCAGGACCAGCACGTCATCGGGCACCTGCTGCTTGATTTTGGCCAGGGAGCTCATCCAGTCACCCAGCGGATCGGCGTCAGGTTCGGTGGGAAACACCGACACGTTCGACGAAATACGCGGCAGCACCTGGTCACCCGAGATCAGCAGCTTCAGCGCGGGACAGTACAGGCAGGCATGCTCGGGCGAATGGCCGTTGCCCACCACCACCCGCCACTCATGGTCGCCGATGGTCAGCACTTCTGCGTCGCGCAGCCGCCTGAAACTGTCAGGCAGCTTGTAGGTGCTCTTGCCGAAGCCGCCGAAGCGGGTGCGGTAGTGCTCGATCGCGTCGTCGCCCCAACCGGCGCGGCGATAGAACCGCACGCCGTCATCGGGGGCTTCACGGCCGGTATCGGCCACCAGCACCCGGCAATTGAGGTATTCGAGGCGGGTCATCCAGAGGCTGCAGTCGGCCTTGCGGATAAGCCAGCCTGCCATGCCGACATGGTCCGGATGCATGTGGGTGACGATGACCCGGCTCAGCCCGCGATTGCCAAGCGCGCCCGCCAGCAACTGCCGCCAGGCGTTCGCGGTGTCGGCGCTCGAGATGCCGGTGTCGACGACGGTCCACTTTTCACCATCACGAATTGCCCACAGGTTGATGTTCGCCAGGGCGAAGGGCAGCGGCATACGGATCCACAGCACGCCATCGGCCACTTCCCTCACTTCACCGGCCGCCGGGGGCTCGCCACAGGGGTATTCGAGAACAGGCCGCACTCGTCGGGTGCGATCGACAGAAACGTCGCTCATTTGGGTTCCTCGCGGCAACTCCGCGGACCGAACTGCCGGCACGTCAAGGAGCGCACTTTAAGTTCGAGGATAACAAATGGCATCCGCGCGACAGCAATGCCCCGACCGGCCCACGCGCGCGCGAAGCACCGGCAAGCGCGCGCCAAGCATATGCTGACGGATTCCCCTTGAATCCTGATTGCGCCTCATGAGCCACGCACCAGCCGCTCTCAGCCACCCCATCGATCTCGTGCCGCCCGACATCATCGCCTATCGAAACGGCAACATCGGCATCGACTACGTCAATTCCTTCGATTCCGGCAAGCCCGGACCGCACGTGATGCTGCAGGCGCTCACGCACGGCAATGAGTTGTGCGGCGCCATCGCGCTGGACTATCTGATGCGCGAGAACCTGCGCCCACGAGCAGGCCGCCTCACACTGGCGTTTGCCAACGTCGCCGCCTACCAGCGCTGGGACCCGGCCGACCCCGACCGCAGCCGATACGTTGATGAAGACTACAACCGCGTCTGGAGCGACGACGCCTTGCGGGGCACACGCGATAGCGTCGAACTACGCCGCGCCCGCGAACTCGCTGCGCTGGTCGACAGCGTCGATTTCCTGCTCGACATCCATTCGATGCGCGAACCCTGCAGCCCGATCATGGTGTGCGGTGCGGGCGGCCACGGCGGTGAAAAGAGCGCCGCATTCTCGCGACGCCTGGGCATGCCGACCCATCTGCTGATCGACACCGGACATCCTGCGGGCCTGCGCATGATCGAACGCGGCGGCTTTGGCGATCCGGCTTCACCGCGCACGGCGCTGCTGATCGAATGCGGGCAGCACTGGGCGCTCGCCAGCGTGGGCGTCGCGATCCAGACCTCGCTGAGGTTCCTGCACACCACCGGCGCGATCGACGACCAATTCGCCGCGGCACGGCTGAACCCGCTCTCCGATGCGCCGCAGGCAACGATCCGCGTGACGCACGCGGTGGTCGCGAAGAGCCTGGCATTTCGCTTCGCCGCCGAATTTGCCGGTCTTCAGGTAGTCGCCAAAGCGGGGACACCGATCGCATTCGACGGCGACGAGACCATCTCCGCTCCGTATGACAACACCGTGCTGGTCATGCCCTCCATGGCGCACCTGACGGTTGGCAACACCATGGTCCGATTGGGCCGATTCGAGCACTGAGCCCCTAACCGAACCGAACCGAACCAAGCCAAACCAAACCGAACCGAACCAAGCCAAACCAAACCGAGCCAAACCGAGCCAAACCGAGCCACGCTCAGCGCTGCAGATTCCGGGCGAAAAGGTCGAACAACCGCTGCCAGTGGCGCTCGGCGCTGGGCTTGTCATAAATGCCCTGACGCTGCGGAAAAGCGAACCCGTGCTGCGCGCCCGGGTACCACTCGAGGCGGTACTTTGTGCCCGCAGCCTTCAGGGCGGCCTCCAGCGTGTCGATCATCGCCTTCGGCGCGTACTGATCGATCTCGGCGCACGCGAAATACGATTCGCACTTCACTTTGTCGACTACCTTATGCGGCGAGTCGGGCTCGTCGGTGACCATGCGCGCCCCGTACACGGAGGCGATGCATGAAAGGCGATCCGGAAAGGCAGCCGCGGCGGTGACCACGAACGGCCCGCTCATGCAGTAACCGACCGCGCCGATCCGGGTCTTGTCGACCTCTGGCCGCGAATCCAGGAACGCGAGCATCGCGCCGGTGTCGCGCGCGATGAGGCTGTTGCTCAGGTGCCCCATCATTTCGAACATGCGCTTGAAGCCGTCTTCGGTGCGCTCCATGATGAATTCGCCGGTCTTGCGGTAATAAAGGTTTGGCAGAACCACGCAATAACCCACCGCGGCGATGCGCCGCGCCATGTCGTGCAGTTCTTCGCGTTTGCCGGGCGCGTCCATGTAGAAAAGCACCGCCGGATGCGGGCCTCCTTCGTCGGGGTGGACGTAGAACGTGCCCATCGCGCCGTCGGGGGTCTGGATCTCCAGGTGATGCTCGATCATGGGGTTTTCCTCGGGTTGGTTCGGATGGACCCAGTTTAGTGCGAGTCGACCCGCCAGGCCGCTTTGCGTTAATAGCCGCCTGCCTGAGACAATCCGCTTTCTGCTACTACTGAGGGTGCCCCGGGGCGCCCGCCCTATGGAAATCACTTTTCTGCTCGGCCTGGTCCTGCTCAACGGGGCTTTCGCCATGGCCGAGATCGCGCTGGTCACCGCCCGGCGCACCCGCCTGCAGAAGATGGCCGAAGCCGGCGATGCCGGGGCGGCCGCGGCCCTGACGCTCGGCCAGGACCCCACCAAGTTCATGTCGACTATTCAGATCGGCATCACTTCCATCGGCGTGCTCAACGGCATCGTCGGCGAGGCCGCACTCGCCGCGCCGTTCGCGATCTGGCTGCAGACCTTCGGCGTGGTCAAGGGCGTCAGCGAAGTCGGCGCCACCGCACTGGTGGTGGTGTCGATCACCTATTTTTCGATCGTTCTCGGCGAACTGCTGCCCAAGCGGCTGGCCCAGATCAATCCGGAGCCGATCGCACGCCTCGTGTCGCGCCCCCTGCAGGTGCTGGCGCTGGTCACCAAACCGTTCGTTCGCCTGCTAACGATTTCGACCATGCTGATGCTGCGCCTGTTCGGGGTGCGCAACGATGCCCAGGCAGCCGTGACCGAAGAAGACATCCAGGCGATGCTCGCCGAAGGCTCGGACGCCGGCGTGATCGAGCGCCATGAGCATCAGATGGTCCGCAACGTGTTCCGTCTCGATGACCGGCAGATCACCTCGCTGATGATCCCGCGTGCAGACATCGTCTACCTCGACATCGACGACCCGCTCGAAGACAACCTGCTGAAGATCGAACGCGCCGAACACAGCCGCTTTCCGGTCTGCAAGGGTGGCCCCGAAGCCGTCCTGGGTATCGCCACCACCCGCCAGATCCTGGCCCAGACGCTGCGCGGCGAGCAGGCCGATCTGGCCCGCGATCTGCAGCCGGCGGTGTTTGTGCCCGAGACCCAGACCGGCATGGAACTGCTCGAGAACTTCCGATCCAATAATGTGCACATGGCACTGGTGATCGACGAATACGGCGAGATCCAGGGCATGGTCACGCTGCAAGACGTGCTCGAAGCGATTACCGGCGAATTCAAGCCGCACCGCGCCGAGGACGCGTGGGCGATGCTGCGCGACGATGGCTCCTGGCTGCTCGACGGGCTCATTCCACTGCCTGAACTGAAGGACCGCCTCGCGCTGCCCGAGCTGCCCGAAGAAGACAAGGGCCGCTACCAGACCCTGAGCGGCATGACCATGCTGCTGCTCGGGCGCGTGCCGAGCACCGGCGACCGGGTCGATTGGGGAGGCTGGCGTTTCGAGATCGTCGACATGGACAACAAACGGATCGACAAAGTTCTCGCCAGCCCATTGCCCAGCCATACCGGCAGCGAAGAACCAGCCACAGTTGACGCCGCCTGATTCCGGCCCGTCATCATCAATCGAAACCAGCCGGACTCCAACGCAATGACGTTCAAGAATCACGGCTGCTGCGGTCGTACCTTCGCCGGCCAGCGGGCGGCTCAGCGAGCGCACTCGCGACGACAGGTTCCCGAAACTGGCGGTCCCGGCCTTGGGCAATGACGAGAGGCGCCAGCACCGCACCGGGCGCACTGGCGCGGCGTGGCCGCGCCGTTTGAGTACACCATCGAAGATCCAGGAGACACGGAATGCATTTCAAGGCCGACCATAAGACCAAGCCCGACCATAAGACCAAGCTCGGCCATGAGACCAAGCCCGGCCATGAGACTCGGCGACGCCTGCTGATCGGCGGCGCGGCGCTGACAGCGATCAGCCTCGCCCCGATCACCGTGCTGGCTCAGCCCGCCTACCCTTCGCGCCCGATCAAGATCATCGTTCCTTTCTCCGCCGGCGGCACGACCGACATCCTTGCCCGTGAAATGGCTGCCCGTTTCACCGACAAATGGAAAGTCTCGGTGATCATCGAGAACAAGGCCGGCGCCGGCGGCGGGATCGGCATGGCCCTGGCCTCCAAGGCCCCGGCCGATGGCTACACCGTGCTGATGGCGCTGTCGTCACTCACGGTGCTCCCCGAGGCCGACATGGTGCTCGGCCGGGCCCAGATGTTCGCGCTCAATTCATTGCGGCCGATTGCCCGCTTCACGGCCGACCCGACGGTGCTGGCGGTGCGCGCCGATGCGCCGTGGATGACGGTGAAGGACTTTGTCGACGACGCGAAGAAGCGGCCGGGAGCCATCAACTACGGCTCGTCAGGCAACTACGGAACGATGCATGTCCCGATGGAAATCCTGTCGCAGAACGCCGGCATCCGAATGACGCACGTTCCGTTCACCGGCGCCGGCCCGGCCGTCGTCGCCCTGCTCGGCGGCCAGATCGACGCGGTGTCGTCGGGCCCGGCCACCGTGCTGCAGCACGTGAAGGCTGGCAAACTCCGCGTGCTGGGCCATTGGGGCACCAGCAACCTCGATGCGCTGCCCGACGTGCCGTCGCTCAAGAACGCCGGCTACAACGCCGAGTACGCCCAGTGGTCCGGCCTGTTCATTCCGGCGGCGACGCCGGAGCCGGTGGCGCAGCGCCTGCGGGCGGCGGCGCGGGCCGCGGCGATGGACCCGAAGGTGAAGGACGTGATCCTGAACGCGGGCAGTCCCATCCTTTACCAGGACACGCCCGACTTCGAGAAATATGTGCAGGCCGATGCGCAGCGCATGGCCGACGTGGTCAAGAAGATCGGAAAGGTGGAGTGATGGCGCCGCTCCCAACGCTCCTGCGCCGGTTGCTGCTGGCCGCCGGGTTGGCAGCGTCGCTGCTGGCGTCATCCGCTTACGGCCAGGCTTACCCGGCGCGGCCGGTGAAGATCGTCGTGCCGTTCGCCACCGGCGGACCGGCCGACAACTACGCCCGCTTCATCGCCCAGCGCCTGCAGGAAACGCTGGGCCAGTCTTTTGTGGTCGACAACAAGC
>JAYVOV010000269.1:0-6986 GCA_043757735.1 Burkholderiaceae bacterium | reverse complement strand
TTGGCGTTGAAGATCGGGTGGTCGTACGCAAACGACGCGATCGTCTGCCCGGCCTGTGGTTCGAACAGCGGGTTTAAGCTGAGCAGCACCGGCCGTGTGAACGGCAGCGGCTGCAGGCGATTGAGCCAGTACGTGACCGAGACTTCCGGTGACGCCTGGTCGCCATTGCTCAGATAGTTCCAGGCGGCCCAGGCGCCCGGCCGCCGCGGCATCAGCCGGGTGTCTGTGTGCAGCCAGGCGCGGTTGGGCTGATACGCAATGGCGCCAAGGATTCGACGCTCGCGCTCGCGAATGTCACCAAGGAGGCGCAGCGCCTGATCGCTGTGGCAGGCCAGCACCACCTGATCGAAGTGCTCGGTGCTGCGGGCAGTGGTGAGCGCCACGCCAGCCGAACCGTCGGCGCCCAGGCGGTGCACGCTCTGGACGGCTTCACTCACGCGGACGTCGTGCAGGCGCGCCTGAATACGTCGAACGTATTCGCCCGAGCCGCCTTTGACCGTGTACCACTGGGGACGGTCCGTCACCGACAGCAGGCCGTGGTTGTGAAAGAAGCGGGCGAAGCTGCCCATCGGAAATGCCAGCATCGTCGACATCGGGCAAGACCAGATGGCCGCAGCCATCGGCAGCAGATATCCATCACGAAAGGGCGCGCTGTAGCGATGCGCTGCCAGAAAATCACCCAGCGACAAGGCCAATTCGGGTGTCGGGCCGCTTCGATCCGCTCGGGCGGCCAGTTCACTCGCTTGGCGGTTGAATCGGTAGATGTCAGCGAGCATTCGCCAGAAATTTGGTTTGAGGGCGTTCGCGGGCTGAGCGAATACCGAGCGAAGCGTCGATCCGCTCCATTCGAGAGCGTAGGGCCCTACCGATACCGAGAACGACATGTCCGAGGTGGCGACAGGGACGTCAAGCTCCTTGAACAGGGCGACGAGATGCGGGTAAGTGCGCTCGTTGTAGACCAGAAAGCCGGTATCCACCGACGCCGTCACGCCGTCGAGCGTGATCTCGACCGAGTGGGCATGGCCGCCGAGCCGGCTCTGCGATTCGAAGAGGGTGACCGCGTGGTCCTGCGACAACTTCAAGGCCGCCGACAGACCCGAGATGCCTGATCCGATCACAGCAATGCGCATGTCATGTCTCTTTCTTGCGGTGGATTGGAGGTGGGCGCTGGCAACCGATTCAGGCGGCGCTGCAGCGCTCGGCGTTCGGCGGTTTCAACGTCTGGCTGAAACAGATGATACTGAGAATGACTTAAAAGTCAAATATCGACCAATTAGTATATTTAAGATGCGCCACCGCCTGTTCTGGCCAAGAGGTGATGCCTTCTGCTGCGATCGGGCCGATACGTCTGGCAATTTCTGCCGGCAGCGCCAGGAGCACCCATAAGCACGGCAAAAATCAGAGATGTCCTAGTCACGGATGGGGTGTTCGACCTATAATCCAGCCCGAAGACAAGTTAGTCAATAATTTGTCTATGACAAAACGGCTTTTCGGTACAGTTAAAACCCCGCCCGAGCGAATCTCCGATGAGCGGTCGTCCAGTCCCCGTGCCAAGCGGTCGTCCAGTCCCCGTGCCAGGGACTTTGAGCATAGCCGCGGTCGAGCGTGATACCGGGCTTTCCAAGGACACCCTGCGGGTCTGGGAAAGGCGCTATGGTTTTCCGCTGCCTGGGCGAGACGCTCATGGCGAACGCGCCTATCCACTGGATCAGATCGAGCGGCTGCGCACGATTCGCCGGCTCATGGACGCCGGCCACCGCCCCGGCAAACTGATCGCTCTCGCCAAAGAGGCTCTGCAGTCGCTCGCTGACGGCGCCGTTCAGACCGCGGGCGGGGCTGTCAGCGCGAACGCCGACATCAGTGAACTCACCCGATTCCTCGCGCTGGTCAAGATCCACCGCATCGGAGAATTGCGCAGCGGCTTGTCGCAGGCATCATTGCGAATGGGGCTCGAGCGCTTCGTCATGGACGTCTGCGCACCATTGACCGGCATGATCGGCGAGGCCTGGTCGCGCGGCCATCTCGAGGTGTTCGAAGAACATTTGTACACGGAGTCGATGCAGGTTGTTCTGCGCAATGCCATCAGCAGCATTCCGGCGACACGCCCGGGCCCGCGCGTGTTGCTCACCACCTTTCCCAATGAGGTGCATGGCCTGGGTTTGCTGATGGCCGAAGCCCTGCTGGCCCTGGATGGCTGTCTGTGCACCTCCCTCGGCACGCAGACCCCGCTCAGAGACATCGCACGGGCGGCGCTATCGCAGCAGGTCGATATCGTCGCGTTGTCTTTTTCAGCATGCCTGAACGCAAATCAGGTGGTCGATGGCCTGACCGAATTGCGCGCCCAGTTGCCGCCGGCGACCGAAATCTGGGCCGGCGGGCAGTGCCCGGTGCTCAAGCGCAAACCACCCGCCGCGGTGGCGATTCTGCCGTTGTTGTCAGATATCGGGCCCGGGCTTCGGCGCTGGCGTGCCGCGCATCCTCACCCCGATTCTTGAGGCCGCCTGGCGAGCGCACTCAAGCGACGAACAGCGACAGTACGCCCGTGTAGCCATACAAGCGGTCGCGCGCGATCTCCCCGCTGCCATACATGCCGACGATCGGGACATCGCCCAGGTGATGGCGGATGGTCTCGAGTTCTTCGCCGGCCTCCCCGAACAACGCGGCGCCGCGCGCCACGCACGAGTGGTAAAGCGCGCCGCGAATCGACAGACCCTCGTCTTCCAGTTCACTGCGCAGCTCTGACAATATTCTGACCAGGTCACGGCGTGCCGCGTCACGATCGCGGGTGCAGAAGACCACCCGATCGCCCTCATTGGGTTCGCCCGCCACTGCCAGGAGCCGGTTGTGGGGATCGATGCCGATCACGTTGCGGACCAGATAGTCACCGAACCCCGGTGTACGTCCGGTGTCCCGCGATGCCAGCCCGACGAACAATCCCTGGCGCAGTCGGTCGGCGGGCAGGGCGTTCAGAATGGCTGCGCCATCGCTGGCGCTGCGCACCGGCAGGCGCACGCCGAGGTCCTCCAGCAAGACGTCGAGGGCGGGCCGGCCATCGAGCTGCTGTAAGTAGTGCGCTGTGCATTCGGAGATCACGTGTTCGCCAGCCAGCGGCGCACACCCCTGAGTAACCCGCGACAGCAGCCGTACCGCTGATGAGAACATCACGCCCGACACGCCGCCGGAAACCGCTTCATCTGCGATCTGCGAATACGAAGCTGCCCCGCCGCTGGTGAGGGCGCCGAACAGAAAGCCGGTGGTGGTGCGTTCCGAGAGTTCCTGGATCAGCTCGGTGAGATCAGGCAGCTCGGGATCGGCATGGACCAGCGCCGTGTGTGCGCGCATCGAGCCGTCGGCAGCGCGCTCGGCCAGGCCTGGCGGACGCAGCCGCCCGGAGAAGACACTGAAACCGTCGGCGGGCAGGCTGGCCATCATCAGGGCCAGCGCGGGTTCGTCGGCGTATTCGACCCCGCAGGCGCAGATCGACGACGCCACCGCGCCGACCCAGTGGCGTACCTCGGTCTGTTCGCGCAGCAGGCTCAATAGCGCCGGGAGGTCGGCGCTATAGGCGTCGGTGACGTACAAAAACCCGAGGTTCGAGTTCGGGTCGTGGAGACCGTCGGCGGCCTGTCCCTGGACCTGCGCCAAGGCCAGCTCGAGCGCCATCCGCCATTGCGGATGCGTGGCGTGTCCATGACGAAACCGCGTCATCAGGTTGCCTTCTTGCGCGGCGCGCGTGCCGCCGCTTTGCGCGCAGACCCGGCGCCGGCGCCGGACGCCCGCGATTTGGGAGCGGCCTGCGGCGCGCCTGTCGGCTCTGCCTTGGCCGCCTTGCTCGGTGCCTTGGCGCGACGCGGGCTACGTTCGGACGAAGCGCCTTGGCTGGCTGCGGGCGATCCCAGCCCGGGACCCGACATGGCCGCCTGCGCCACCTGATTGAACTGGGACTGCAGCAGATTCCACCAGGTTGCCGGATTGACCGCAGCCGCCGCAGCCCGCGACAGGTCGGCGGCCATCGAAGTTTCTTCGGCGGGCTGGCCGGCGGTGTCGAGGTCGGTCGCCTGGCGCCCTGCCGGTGGTGGCTCAGGCGGCGGCTCGGTGCGCGCCGCTTCGTCCCGGGCGGCCTTGGCCGACGCGACACCCGACTGCGCGGCCCGGGCCGCCGCGGCGGCCGCCGCGCCAGCCATGCCAGCGAACCCTTCGGCGTGTGGCGCCACGGCCTGACCAAAAGCCTTGATTGCAGCAAGGGTGCCGCGCTGGATCTCCATGCCCTGGATCGTGCCGTGCAACATGCTCAGGTTGACGTTGAGCCACTGTTCGACCGCCTTGAGATCAGCGATGCGCTTGTCCAGTTCGTCGATGTCCATGGTTGGGGCGAGGCTCGAGGGCAGGTTGAAGCTCGACCACGCCTTTTTCACCAGATCCACCGACTCAAGCATGTTGCCCAATGAGCCGAGACCTAGCGAACCGATGCCGAATCTGTTTGTCATGATCGTCTCCCGCAGTAACGTCGGCCAGCGGCGCGACAGTTCGACGATAGCAGAGCGACCGGGGTCCGACCAGACGGCCGCTGTCGTGACAGCCTGGCTGTGCGACCATCCATCGTTCGGGTCGTCTTCAGGTCTACCGGTGATGGCGCGCACCCTAAGCACAGCGCTCAAAGGCGCTCCCCGCAGCGCATTCACTGGCGGCGTTCTCGAGCCAGCCGTCTGGCCTATGATTCACGCGTCGAATGCCACGCACCGAAGGAGTCAGCATCGTGTCCGACATCACAACATTGCGCAGGATCCTGTCCGACTACCGCACGATCGCGGTGGTCGGGCTGTCAGCCGACTGGTTCAGGCCGAGTTTTTTCGCAGCCAAGTACATGCAGGAGCATGGCTACCGGATCGTGCCGGTCAATCCCCGGTATCCCGAGATTCTGGGCGAACCGTGTTACCCCAGCCTGTCGGCGATCCCGTTCCAGGTCGACACCGTCGACATCTTTCGCCGGACAGCCGATGTGCTGCCAATCGCGCAGGAGGCTGTGGCCATCGGTGCCCGCTGCCTGTGGCAGCAGATCGGGGTCGTCAATGAGGAGGCGCAGGCGCTGGCTTGCCAGCATGGCCTGGACAGCGTCGTCGACCGTTGCGTGAAGATCGAACATGCGCGGTTGTTCGGTGGCCTGAACTGGGTGGGCGTGAACACCCGCATCGTGTCGGCCAAACGGCCGCGCCAACTGCCTTACTGAACTGCTGAGAGCCGCTCCCATGGTCGATCGTGAATTCGGAATCGAAACGCTTTGTCTGCATGCCGGCCAGATCCCCGATCCAGCCACCGGTGCGCGCGCCTCGCCGATCTACCAGACCACGTCCTACGTCTTCGATTCGGCCGAGCACGCGGCCAGCCTTTTCAACCTGCAGACCTTCGGCAATGTCTATTCGCGGTTGTCCAACCCCACTGTCGCAGTCTTCGAGGAGCGGGTCGCGGCGCTGGAGGGCGGGCGCGCGGCCATTGCCGCGTCCAGCGGCATGGCCGCCGAGATGGTCGCGATGCTCACGCTGTGCGGCAATGGCGATCACATCGTCGCGGCCAGCACACTGTACGGTGGCACCTATTCGCAGTTCGCGGTGACCTTCGAGCGCTTCGGGATCAGCTGCACCTTCGTCGATTCAGACGATCCTGAAAATTTTCAACGCGCGCTGCAGCCCAACACAAAGGCCGTGTTCGCTGAAACCATCGCCAACCCGCGCCTGAACGTGCTCGACATTGCTGCCGTGGCGCAAATCGCACACAGCCATGGCGTGCCGCTGGTGGTCGACAACACACTGGCCTCGCCCTATCTTTGTCAGCCGTTTCGCCATGGCGCCGACATCATCGTGCACTCGGCCACCAAGTACCTCGGCGGTCACGGCACCACCATGGGCGGGGTGGTCGTAGAGTCCGGCAAGTTTCCCTGGGACAACGGCAAGTTCCCCGGCATGACCGAGCCCTCCAAGGGCTACCACGGTGTGCGCTTCTATGAAACTTTCGGCGATTTCGGCTTCACCATGAAGGCGCGCATGGAGATCGCCCGCACGCTCGGGCCGACCCTGGCGCCGATCTCCGCATGGCTGCTGCTGCAAGGCATCGAAACCCTGCCGGTGCGGATGGACCGGCATTGCGAAAACACCCAGCGCATTGCGCAATACCTGGAAGCGCATCCGGCGGTTGCCTGGGTCAATTATCCCGGGCTAGCTGCCAGTCCTTACCACGCGCTGGCCCGGCGTTACATGCCGCGCGGGGCTGGCGGCATCCTGTCGTTCGGCATCAAGGCCAATCCTGGTCAAGCCAAGGGGCAGCCGGCGGGCATTGCCGATGCGCCGGCCGCGCAACGGGCTGGTGAGCGATTCATCGATGCGGCCACCTTCATGAGTCACCTGGCCAATGTGGGTGATGCGCGCACGCTCATCATCCACCCTGGCTCGACCACCCACCGGCAGCTTTCGGCGCAGGAGCAGATTGCCGCCGGCGTCACCCCCGACCTGATCCGCCTGTCGGTGGGGCTCGAGTCGATCGATGACATTCTCTGGGATCTCGAGCAGTCGCTGGAGAAGGCCCAGCAGGGCTGAGCCTTTCAGGTCGTCACAACCCCACGGCGGATCTGGTCGAGCTCGATCGATTCGAACAGGGCCTTGAAATTGCCTTCGCCGAAGCCTTCGTCACCCTTGCGCTGAATAATTTCGAAGAAGATCGGCCCGATCACCGTCGGCGTGAAGATCTGCAGCAGCGGCCCGCCGCCGGGGCCGCCATTGACCAGCACTTTGGCGGCGTGCAGCCGCGCGACGTCCTCGGCGTGGCCAGGAAGCGGATCCCCGCGTTTGCGAGGGCCTGCACGGCGGCGAAGATGTCGTCAGTAGCCAGAGCGATGGGCTGGATGCCCGCGCCATGATACAGATCCAGGTATGCCTGGATCTGTCCTTGTTTTTCGGTGCCTTCTTCGTGGATCGGGATCCGAATCTTGCCGCAGG
>JAYVOV010000268.1:0-6990 GCA_043757735.1 Burkholderiaceae bacterium | reverse complement strand
GGTCGTCCCATGCGAGCGCTGCGCCTCACTGACGACCCGACCACTCCAGAGACATTCGCCGACTGGGCGGCCCGCCATTGCGCCCAGGTTGAACGGGCTCTCGAGCTTTACCTGCCAGGGCCGAACGTCGCACCTGCCCGCCTGCACGAGGCAATGGCGTATGCCGTGCTCGGGGGGGGCAAGCGGGTTCGCGCCCTCCTGGTCTATGCGGCGGGCGAACTCAGCGGCGCCGCGCCAGCGGCGCTGGACGCCGCGGCCTGCGCGCTCGAGTGCGTTCATGCTTATTCGCTGGTGCACGATGACCTGCCCTGCATGGACAACGACGTCTTGCGGCGCGGCAAACCAACCGTCCACGTCGCCTACGGCGAGGCCACCGCCATGCTGGTGGGTGATGCCTTGCAGGCACTGGCCTTCGAGTGCCTTGCCGACGCCGGTCAGCACGGTGTGCCGGCTGCTTCGGTGGTCGAAATGACCCTGACGCTGGCAAGGGCTGCCGGGTCGATCGGCATGGTCGGTGGCCAGGCGATCGATCTCGACGCCGTCGGCGCCAGCCTGTCGCGTACAGCGCTCGAAGACATGCACCGGCGCAAGACCGGCGCGCTGCTCGAGGGTTCGGTGTGGCTCGGTGCGGCCTGCGGTCAGGTCGATGGGCGCGCACCATCGCCCTGGCTCGCCCGGTACGGGCAGGCCATCGGACTGGCTTTTCAAGTGGTTGACGATATCCTCGACGTCGTCGGCACCGCAGCAGCGCTCGGCAAGACCGTCGGCAAGGACGCCGAACAAGGCAAGCCTACCTACGTATCGGTGCTGGGACTGCCGCAATCGCGCCAGCTGGCCGACAGCCTTCTGGCCCAGGCGCAGGAATCGGTGGCCGCCCTCGGTCCCGGCGCTCGCCGTCTGGGCGACATCGCCGAACTCATCGTCTCGAGGCAGTTTTGACCCACGGACAATATTCACTGTTGAATCGAATCGACAGTCCACGCGACCTGCGTAGTCTGGATCGCGCGCAGCTGCGCAACGTGGCCCATGAATTGCGCGCCTTCCTGCTGGAATCGGTGTCGCGCACCGGTGGCCACCTGTCATCGAATCTCGGCACGGTCGAACTGGCGATCGCGCTCCACTATGTGTTTGACACTCCGCGTGATCGACTGGTGTGGGATGTCGGGCATCAGAGCTATCCGCACAAGATTCTCACCGGGCGGCGCGAACGCATGCACACGCTGCGCCAATTCGGCGGCGTCTCGGGATTTCCACGCCGCAGCGAGTCCGAGTACGACACCTTCGGCACCGCACATTCATCGACTTCCATTTCGGCGGCGCTCGGTATGGCCGTGGCATCACGCCATCAGGGCGAGGGCCAGGGCCCCGACAGACGCCGCCACGTGGCAGTCATCGGCGATGGTGCCATGTCGGCTGGCATGGCCTTCGAGGCCATGAACAATGCCGGCGTGACACCCGATATCGACCTGCTGGTGGTGCTCAACGATAACGACATGTCGATCTCGCCGCCGGTCGGCGCGCTCAATCGGTATCTGGCGCGCCTGATGTCTGGGCAGTTCTATGCCAAAGCGCGCGATGTCGGCAGGGCGGTGCTGTCGCGCGTGCCGCCGGTTTTTGAGCTGGCGCGCCGGCTCGAGGAGCATGCCAAGGGCATGGTTGTGCCGTGCACGCTGTTTGAGGAGCTCGGATTCAACTATGTGGGGCCCATTGACGGCCACGACCTAGAGTCGCTGATTCCCACTCTGCACAACTTGCGTGAATTACGCGGGCCGCAGTTTCTGCACATCGTCACCCGCAAGGGTCAGGGCTACAAGCTGGCCGAAGCCGATCCGGTGCTTTATCACGGTCCCGGCAAGTTTGATCCAGCGCGTGGCATCCAGACGCCGGCCACACCGCCCAAGCTCACGTTCACCCAGGTGTTCTCCGACTGGGTCTGCGACATGGCCGCGCAGGATTCCCGCCTGATGGCCGTCACGCCCGCCATGCGCGAAGGCTCGGGGCTGGTCGAATTCGAGAAGCGCTACCCGCGGCGCTATTTTGATGTCGGCATCGCCGAGCAGCATGCGGTCACGTTCGCGGCCGGCATGGCCTGCGAGGGCTTGAAACCAGTTGTGGCCATCTACAGCACGTTCCTGCAGCGTGGTTACGATCAGTTGATCCACGACGTGGCCTTGCAGAACCTGCCGGTGGTGTTCGCGCTCGATCGCGCAGGGCTGGTGGGCGCCGACGGCGCCACGCATGCCGGGGCCTTCGACTACGCCTATCTGCGCTGCGTTCCGAACCTGATCGTGCTGGCGCCATCCGACGAAAACGAGTGCCGGCAGATGCTCTACACCGCGTTTCAGCATGACGGTCCCAGCGCGGTGCGCTACCCGCGGGGGGCGGGCGTCGGGGCGGCGGTGGCGCGAGAATTCACCGCTATCCCGATGGGCAAGGCAGAGGTCCGCCGCGAGGGTCGAAGGATCGCGCTGCTGGCGTTCGGCACGATGCTGGCGCCGGCACTTGCTGCCGGCGCGGCCCTCGATGCAACCGTGGTCAACATGCGCTGGGTGAAACCCGTCGATCACGCCTTGCTGAAAGAACTCTCGCGCACGCACGACGCATTGGTCACCATCGAAGAACACGTGGTGGCGGGTGGGGCCGGCAGTGCGGTTGCCGAGTCGCTCGCCGCTCAGGGCGTTTCAATGGCGCTGCTGCAACTCGGGCTGCCTGATCGCTTCATCGATCATGGCGAGCAGGGGCAACTGCTGCGTCTCGAGTCGCTCGATGCGGGTGGCATCGAACGTTCTATCCGCGAACGGTTTGCCGATCTGCTGACGGTCGCGCCAAAACGGGTGGCCAGCGGCGCTGTCTGAGGCTCGCTGACCTGCAACACCGACTGATTCCGTCTTTTTGACTTTCACTTTTGTGCGATCCGGAGATTTCATGAACACACGCGACGCGAGCGCGCCTCTCAATGCCTCGATGCCCGATGTCCAGGGCAGCCTCGACGAGCGCCAACTCGCGATCCAGCGGGTAGGGGTCAAGGGCGTACGTTATCCGCTGCGCTGGCGGACCGTGGACGGCAGCGTCCAGCCCGCTGTCGGCAACTTCGCGCTGTACGTGTCCTTGCCCGAAGACCAGAAGGGCACCCACATGTCGCGATTCATCGCGCTGCTCGAAGACACGGCGCGCGCCGATGCCGAGCCGCTCGACGTGGCTTCTGTCACCGCTTTGCACAAGCGGATGCTCGGTCTGCTTGAGGCCGAGCGCGGCCGCTTTGAGATGGCGTTCCCGCTGTTTGTGCGCAAGACCGCACCGGTATCGGGTGTTCAGAGCCTGCTCGACTACGAGGTCTCCCTGGTGATCGACGGTGACGCGCTTGCGCCAGCAGTCACGCTTAGCGTGCTGGTGCCGGTCAAGAGCCTATGTCCCTGCTCGAAGAGCATTTCCGACTACGGCGCCCACAACCAGCGCTCGCACATCACGATGGCGATTCAAAGTCGGGCGCCGGTCGCGCCCGAGGCGCTGATCCGGGTGGCCGAAGAGGAGGCGTCAAGCGAGATTTACGGCCTCCTCAAGCGCGTCGATGAAAAATTCATCACCGAACGGGCCTACGACAATCCCAAATTTGTCGAAGACCTCGTTCGCGATGTGGCAGCGCGTCTGCGCGACCATCCGGCAGTCTCTTCGTATGTCGTCGAGGCAGAAAACTTCGAGTCGATCCACAACCACTCGGCCTACGCCCGCATCGAGTCCGCACCCGCACCCTGAGCGGTCCAGGTTGACGCAAAGTCCGAGGGGCTCACCCTTCGGGTCGGTGCGCTGCGGGCCGAATTCAACTCCGACAGCCGCCGATGGTCTGGCGCTTAGCGGCGTGGCGTCTGGAAGCCCCGAATAGACGGGTGCGTTCGACCATGATCGACCGAACGCGTGGGCGACGGCCGGTGCATTCTGCAGCTCATTCGGACACCGCGTCAGGGCTGCCATCCGGCCAGCCAATCGCGGTGTGCACTGCCAGCGAGAGCGCTCCCATGACTACCGCCACCCTGAATCAGTCATTGCCTGTGGACCGACCGAACGCGCCGGTGCAAGCCAGTCCAGGCCTCATTCATTGGCGAGGCGCTGCGGCCCATGCGCTGGTGTCGACGCGCGCACGGTCCATCCTGGGCAGTTGCGGCCCGGAGGTCATGGTTCGCCTGGAGGAGCTCTGGAATGGCATCGATGCCAGCGACCGGGTCGGTCTGATGCGAGCCCTGCAATCTTTGCGGCCCGGTGGCGAGCCACTGCGGCTGGCCGTGCGGACAACTGGCGCAGGCGCGAGCCCGGCGCAGTGGGTCTGGATCGTGATCGACACGATCGCCCGCCGGCTCGATGCACCGTGTGATATCTACGCTATGGTGCTGCCGTGTGCAAGCCCGGATCAGGCGCCGAACGGCGCCGTGCCGCTGGTCTGCTACGACGGGCTTACCGGCCGGCCCAATCGGCTCCTGTTTCAGGATCAGGTCCACCTTGCGGTGCGCCGCGCGGCACGTGATCGGTCCCTGCTGGCGGTTTTGTCGCTCGATGTCGGCCTGGCTGGCCCGGCACCCGATCGAGCGCTCGACCTGCCCGAGCGCGAGCTCCTGATGCGCCGGGTGCGTCAGGCCGTGTCGGTTCGAATCGGCCGCTCCTTGCGCGCCGAGGATCTCGCCGCGGCCAGTTCGGCTGCCGATTCGGCCGAGTCCGAATCCGCGGCAAGCTGCGGCGCATTCGCCGTGCTACTACCGTGCATCGGTGAACCGCAGGATGCGGTGCGGATCGCCGGGCGAATTCTGGCCTCTATCGCAAAACCCCTGCAGATCGATGGTCAGTGCCTGCAGCTCAACTTGATATCGGGCATTGCGCTCTATCCCTGGGACGACCAGGAGGCCGCCGGCTTGCTGCGCTGCGCCGATGCCGCGCTGACGAGGGCGAAGGAGACCGGCGTCGAGACCCCGGTGTTCTTCAGCAAGCCGATGGACGCGCTGGCAGCGGACCGGCTCGCGCTGGAGAACTCTCTGCGACTCGCCTTGGAGTTGCAAGAGTTCGTGCTGCATTTTCAGCAGCGGGTCGATGGCGAGACCCGCTCGGTGCTTTCCGTCGAAGCCTTGATCCGCTGGAATGATCCGGCGCGTGGCCTCGTGCTGCCAAGGGGCTTTCTGGACGTTGCCGAGCAAAGTCGCCTGATCCTGCCGATCGGCAACTGGGTGCTCGAACAAGCGTGCCGGCAGAATCGGGCGTGGCAGGATCGTGGCCAGACGCCGGTTCCGGTGTCGGTGAACGTCGCCGGGGCGCAGTTCAGGGATCCCGGCTTCGTTGCCATGGTCGCGCGCGCACTCGACGCCAGCGGCCTGGCGGCCCGCTACCTCGAACTGGAGATTGCCGAGGCGGTATTGATGACGGAGGCCAGCGAGTCGATTCGCATCCTGCGCGCGCTCAAGGACCTGGGCGTGCGCCTGGCGATCGATTGTTTCGGCACCGGGTTTTCATCGTTTGCCTACCTCAAGGATTTTCCGATCGATGTGCTCAAGATCGATCGTTCGTTCGTGCATGAAGCGACCCGCCATGTGCGCGTTGCCGCAGTGACCGGTTCGATCATCGATCTGGGCGCGCGGCTCGGCCTCGATGTCGTTGCTGTGGGCGTCGAGAGCGAGGAGCAGCGGCGCTTTCTGCTCGACCAGGGATGTCGCCAGATGCAAGGTTATCTGTTTGCACGGCCGATGCTGGCGCAGGAGCTGCCGGTCGGACACGAGTCACAGCGCCTGTCGGTCGCGCCGGTGCGCAGACTCGTCTCGTTGGTCCTCGAGGCGCCCCAGACCCTCCAGTGAGCGACGGCGCGGGCCCGCCGCACCAGACTCACGCCGGTGGGCTGTCGGGATAGAGCCGGATCAGTGCTTCCTGCGCGGCGGCCTCGAAGGCGGCCTGCAAGGCAGCGCTCATCAGGGATTCCAGTTCCGTCCGGGCTCTGATGTCAGCGGGTGCACCGTCGCGCATGCGCCAGATCCGCTCGAATTCAGCGCTGCGCAATTGAACACTCGCCCGCACGACTGGCGCCCAGTGGCCGGGCGCCGCCGGTGAATCCCAGTCGCCGCGGCCGCGGCCAAAATGCGCGACCGTCAGATATCCGAGCAGCGAGGCACACGTCAGCGCGTCGAGCGTCTCGTCGGCCCAGGCCAATGAATCGTCGCCCGCGTTCTTGAGACGGTTGTAGCCGTGGGCGAGGCCAGCCGCGCCGAGGGCGCCGATCAGGCCGCCCGCGATCAGGCCGCCGCCCAGGGTGAGTCCGCCGCTCAGCAGGTCGGCCTTCAGCCCCGCCAGCGAGCCGGTGATAAGCCCGCCCAGCAGCGCCGCGCGGCCCTCGTCGACTCGCCGGGTGACCTTGAACTGATCGGCAAGGCGGGCGAGGACCGCATCGGCGGCCTGGCCGCGCAGGCCGTGCAGTTCGATGAGGGTATTGGTGCTGGCTCGTGTGTTCGCGTCCAGCCGTGCGGCCAGCGCCCGCATGGCGATCCCGCTGGCGCTGTCGTCACGCGATGGCCCGATACCGACCCGCGCGCCGACTGCGCGCAGTCGCTGGCCGATCCCGCTCCCGATCCCGCTCCCGATCCCGGTTCCGGTTCCGGTTCCGGTTCCGGTGCGGGACAGCGGCGCGGTGTCGAGTGCGGCGCTCGCCAGCCGCCGTGCCAGAACGCCCATCGAACTCTCGAAGACGGCGGTGTGGCGGGCCCGCCAGGCCTGTGTCAATCGGTTGAAGCCAGCCTGCGCACGCTCTGGCAACGTTCGGGCGATCGCCGCAAGCAAGGTCGTCTCCTGCACCCAGCAGCGGGCGAAGGCATCCAGTGCGAGCACTTCGTGGACCGCGCCGTGCGCGCTCAGGTGAGCGGCCCAGCGTGCGCGCTCCGCGGCTTCGAGGGCAGGCTCGCGGGGTGTGCCCAGCTGATTCAGGAGCACGATCACCGGTTTGCCGATCCATTCGAGGATGCGCATCTC
>JAYVOV010000267.1:0-6997 GCA_043757735.1 Burkholderiaceae bacterium | reverse complement strand
TTTCCGGCGCCGAGAATTCGACCATCGTGCCGATCAAGCCCTGGACCGAGAATCGCGAAGATGGTCGTTATGTGTGCATCCCCAAGGATGCGGGGTTCTCGCTCTACGAACACAAGGCGCCCGCGCCGCCGCCTGCGCGAACATAGCGCGGGTCGGCCCCCTGCAGGCCAATCCCTCGCGGGCCGGCGCGGCGCGGGGCAATCCGATGCCTGGTCGGGGGCGCATCGGGTCTGAAATCCGCCAAAGCCGGGATGCCGGATGCGATGCCGGGAAATCGGTCAGAATCCGGACTAGCCATTGCCACAGAAAGCCATCATGCATATTCCAAGTCGTCGAGAACTCGTCACCGCCGAAGAATGGCAGCTGCGCTGCGACCTCGCGGCCTGCTATCGCCTGGTCGCCGCCTATGGCTGGAGCGATCTGATCTTCACGCACCAGACCGCACGCCTGCCCGGCCCGGGTCACCACTTCCTGATCAACCCGTACGGGCTTGGCTTCGATGAAATCACCGCGTCGTCGCTGGTCAAGATCGACCTGGAGGGCAACAAGCTCGACGACAACGACTTCCCGGTCAATCGCGCCGGCTTCGTGATCCACAGCGCGGTGCACGCGGCGCGCGACGATGCGATGTGCGTGATGCACACCCATACGCGGGCAGGCGTTGCGGTGGCGGCGCAGAAACAGGGGCTGCTGCCGATCTCGCAGCAGGCCACCGTCGTGCTTGGCTCACTGGGCTACCACGACTACGAAGGCATCGCCCTGCGCCTGGACGAACAGCCGCGCCTGCAGGCCAGCTTGGGCACGAACAAGTTCCTGATCCTGCGCAACCACGGGCTGCTGACCGTGGGCAGGTCGGTCGCAGACGCCTTCCTGTCCATGTATTTTCTTGAATCAGCCTGCCAGATCCAGACCACGGCGCAGGCCGGCGGGGCCGAGCTGATCCTGCAGCCCATTTCGATGATCGAGACCAACCGCGTCATGGAGAGCAAGCCGACGCCCGGTGAGCCCAAACCGCTCTCCGCTGCCGAACGGGTCTGGCCCTCGCTGCTGCGCAAGCTCGACCGTCTCGATCCCAGCTACAAGACCTGAACGGCCGCCCGCGAGGCCCGCTCGACCCCTCTCCTGGAGCCCGTTGAATGGCACGACTCGAAGACATTCCCGAACCGACCCGAACTGCGGTTCGGGACCTGCCCTGTCCGGCGTTCGACACCACCCCTTTCGTTTCCGGGCCGGCCTTGTCGAAGCGCCGGGTTGCGATCGTCAGCAGCGCCGCACTGATTCATCGGGGCGACCAGCCGTTCCCGGTCGGGTCGCCCGAGTACCGCGCGGTGCCTGATTCCTGGCGCACGGCCGACATCCTGATCAGCCATGTTTCGATCAACTTCGATCGTGCCGGGTTCCAGCGCGACATCAATGTCGTGCACCCGGTCGAGCGTCTGCACGAACTGGCGGCCGAGGGCGTGATCGGCAGCGTGGCGCAAACACATTTCAGCGTGATGGGTTCGACCGACCCCGCCGAGATGTCGGCTTCCGCCGATGCCATGGCGGCGGCGCTGCATGCCGACAAGGTCGACGCGGTCGTTCTCTGCCCGGTCTGACCGCTGTGTACTCGCGCCGTGAGCGCGATGGCACACATGCTGGAGCAGAGCGGCCTGGCCACCACTGTGCTGGCGCTCGTCTTGCCGCAGGTGGCAAGAACGCGGCCGCCGCGGGCGCTGATGACGCCCTTCATGCTGGGCCGTCCGGTCGGCGAGCCTGACGACGCCGCGTTCCAGCGCCGTGTGCTGCTGCAGGCGCTGCGCCTGCTGGAGCGCGCCGACGGGCCGGTGATCCTGGCGCATTTTCCGGACGATACCCCGAGCTGGTTCGACCGCGCGGATTGGGCGCCGGCAGTGGCGCTGCCCCCGCCGCAGACGGCACGCACATCGGCCGAATGGGCGGCCGCGCTAGCCGCTGAAATGGCGCTGGTGCTGCCGGTCTGGGAACGATTCAAGGCGCGCTTCGGGCGCACCACCGTCGGCCTGGCCGGCCAGCCCCCGACAGACTGGCCTGCTTTTGCCGCGTCATTTCTCGATGGCGTCTTGCCGACCGTGCCGTTGCACGACACGCCTGCGCTGGCGCTGCGCTTTCTGGCCGACGACCTGAAGGCGCTGTACGGGGAAGCGGTGCAGGCGCAGGGCGGCCCGCCTTCGGCGCGTCAGATCGATCACTGGTTCTGGCGGCAGACGGTGGCCGGTCAGCTGCTGATCGCGCTGCGTGCGTTTGCGCTGACCAGCGAAAACAAGGCGCTCAAGGCGGTGGGCGGGCGGTTTTTTGTCCCGGCACCTTACCTGCCGGCGTGAATGGCGCAGTCGATCGGCGATTGCCCTAGAATCGTCGTGTCGTACCGCAGCCCCTCAGGGCGACTGCCGCCAGGCCGAATTTCCCGATCAGCAGATCCACAACATCCACCAGGAGATCGATTCATGGACGTTTCCAAACTACCTTTGGCCGTTTGGGGAAAGCGGCTCAGGATGCCCCTGATCGGCGCCTTGACGGCGCTCTCCGCCGCCCTCGTGCTGGCCGGCTGCGGCGGCTCCGACACCAGCTCGAGCGCCGAAGCGGACAACCAGTGCGCCAAGCTGACCGATGGCGGCAGTGTGGTGGTTGGTTCCGGACTGGCCGGTGACCCGAGTGCGCCGGAACCCTCTTCCGGTTTCCGCGCCAAGACGCTCACCACGGCCAAGACCTACATGGTGGTGGCGGCCAATCCCCATGCGGCCAAGGCCGGGTGCGAGGTGCTCAAGAAGGGTGGCTCGGCAGTCGATGCGGCGGTCGCCGTTCAGGCGGTGCTCGGGCTGGTCGAGCCGCAGTCGTCTGGTCTTGGCGGGGGCGCCTTTATGGTCCACTACGACGCCAAGACCAAGAAGGTGCAGTCGTACGATGGCCGCGAAAAAGCGCCTGCCGCGGCCACCGAGGACTATCTGCGCTTCGTCAGCGCGACCGACACCACGCCGCCCGCGCCGGTGGTGTCTGCGCCGGAGGCTGGGGCCTCGTTCAACCTGCTGCGTCAGAGCGGCCGCTCGGTCGGTACGCCGGGTGTCGTGCGCATGCTGGAAATGGCCCAGAAAGACTACGGCGTGCTCGCCTGGAAAGACCTGTTCCAGGCCGGTGTGCAGCTGGCCACCGATGGCTTTCCGATCAGCGGCCGAATGGCCGATGCGATCGCTAACTCGCGTGTCCTGCTGAGCACCGATGCCGAAGCCGCTGCCTACTTCCTGAACGCCGACGGCTCGGCGAAGGCGCTGGGCACTGTGATCAAGAACCCGGCCTATGCCGCAACCTTGAACTCGCTCGCCGCCGGTGGCGCAAATGCCTTCTACACCGGCCCGATCGCGGCCGGCATCGTTCAGAAGATCAAGCTCACCAGCGGCGGCAGCCCGGCGTTCGCCATCACGCCTGGCCTGACCGAGATGAGCGACCTGGTCAACTACCAGGCCGTCAAGCGGGACCCGATCTGCACCACCTATCGGGTCTATTGGGTGTGTGGCATGGGTCCGCCGTCGTCGGGCGGCATCACCGTTGCTTCGGCACTCGGCATCCTCGAAAACTACTATGTGCCGGGCTTCAAACCGACCGCGCTCGACATCAACGGCGGCAAGCCCTCGGTCATCGGCGTGCACCTGATCACCGAAGCGGAACGCCTCGCCTATGCCGATCGCAACGCCTACATCGCCGACACAGACTTCGTTGCACTGCCCCGTGGTTCGGCGGCGGCCGGCCTGCTCGACAAAACCTATCTGCGTGGCCGCGCCAACCTGATCGACTTCACCAAGAGTATGGGCACCGCCACGGCCGGCGTCTTCCCGGCTACCGTTGTTGGCAGCAGCGCCGCCGAAGGCAACGGCACGACGCAGATCACCATTGTCGACAAGCTGGGCAACGTCGTCTCGATGACCACCACCATCGAGAGCGGCATGGGGTCGTTCCGTATGACCAACGGCTTCCTGCTCAACAATCAGCTCACCGATTTCTCGGTGCTGCCGAGCGATGCCACCGGCCCGATCGCCAATCGGGTGCAGGCGAACAAACGGCCGCGCAGCTCGATGGCGCCGACGCTGGTGTTCGGCATGGCCGCCGATGGCTCGATGGGCGAGTTCATCATGGCGACCGGATCGCCTGGTGGGGCCACGATCATCCAGTACGTCGCCAAGACAGTGATCGGTGTGCTCGACTGGGGCCTCAATGCCCAGCAGGCCACCGCCATGGTTGACTTCGGTGCGGCCAACAGCGTCACCACCAGTGTCGGTGGCGAGCACCCGAATGTGAACATCACGGTTCCGGCCGGCGGTGTTGCGGGTGGCAGCGATCCGCTGGTGGCTGGTCTGCGCGCGCTTGGTCACACCGTCAGCGTCTCGGCGCAGAGCAGCGGCATTGCGACCATTGTCAGAACCCTGCGCAATGGGGCGGCGGTGCTCGAGGGCGGTGCCGATCCGCGCCGCGAAGGCATCGCGCTGGGCGATACCTTCGCGCCGTGATGACCAGCGCGGCTGGGGCGCTGGCGCTGTGGCGCTCGGGCCCCGCGTGAAGTGATCAGCCCCGGCTCCGACCGGGGTTTTTTTATGTGCGCCGCGCCGGACCGAGCGCGCCGGCCTGGGCCGCGGCCTGCAGGCGGTTCTGGTCGTACCCCAGTAGTTCGCGCAGCACGTCATCGGTGTCGGCGCCCATGGTCGGCGCACCCACCGGATCGACAATCGGCGTGCCCGAGAGCTTGATCGGCAGCCCCACGTTGGGCACCGTGCCCAGCGTGCGGTGGGGAATCTCGCTGACCAGCCCCAGCGCGGCGACCTCGGGCGACATCAGCGCGTCTTCGACGGTTCGGATCGCACCGGCGGGCACGCCCACCGCGTGCATTTTCTTCAGCCACTCGGCACGGGGCCGCCGCGCCAGGATTTCGCCGATCAGACGGATCAGTTCGGTCTGGTTGTCGCGGCGCTGTGCACCATCGGCAAAGCGCGGATCGCTGGCAAGTTCCGGCATTTCGAAAACATCGGTGACCAGACGCTGATAGGTGCGGTTGTTCGCGCAGGCCAGGTAGATCGATTCGTCGGCGGTCTTGAATGCACCGACCGGGCAGGCGGTGGGCTGCGTGTTGCCGAAGCGGGTGGGGTTCACGCCGGTGGCGAGATAGGCGAGAGAAAAGTTGCCGAGCATGTTGACCGCAGTTTCGATCATCGTGATCTCGACGTACTGACCGATACCAGTCCGGGCGTGCGCCGCAACTGCCGCCAGCACGCCGTTGCAGGCCATCAGCGCGGTCGACACATCCATCATTGACGGGCCGGCCCGCACCGGCTCGTTCTCGGGAAAGCCATTCATCGACATGAACCCGCTCTCGGCCTGCACAACGGGGTCGAATCCGACGCGATTGGCGAACGGACCGCTGCGCCCGTACGAGGAGACCGAACAGTAGATGATGTCAGGCTTGCGTTTGACGACACGCTCGTAGTCGAGCCCGAAGCGGGCCATCACGCCGGTGGAGAAGTTTTCGACCACGATGTCGGCGGTGGCGATGAGGTCCATCGCGATCGCCTGCCCTGCGGGCGACTTGAGGTCCAGCGCTACGCTGCGCTTGTTGCGATTCACCCAGAGGTAGGGAACACCTTGGTCGCCGAGCGCGGGCGGGTAGGCGCGAAAGCCGTCGCCGCCGTCGGTGCTCTCGATCTTGATCACCTCGGCGCCGAAGTCGGCGAGCATCAGCGTGCAGTAAGGCCCAGCAATGAAATGCGAGAAGTCGATGACACGCAGGCCGCCGAGCGCGGTCGGAGCGCCGGCCGGACGGGGGCGTGGCGCAGGCAGTTTGGGGGGTTGGGCAGCCATGGCGGGTTTCAGTTCACCTTTCAATCAACCTGGATGTTCTCGCGCTTGATCACTTCGCCCCAGAGGACGGTCTCGCTGCGGATGCGCTCGGCGAAGGCCTGCGGGTCCGACAGGCTCACCGCGCCTTGCATCTGCAGGGTCTTCATGGCGTTCGGGTCGTCGCGCACACTGCGGATCGCCTCGTATAGTGCCTGGATGATCGCGGGCGGTGTCTGCGCCGGCACCAGCAGGCCCAGCCAGAAAGTGACGTCGACGCCCGGGTAACCAGACTCGATGATGGTCGGCACGTTGGGCAGATCGGGCCAACGGGTGGCGCTGGTCACCGCCAGTGCCTTCAGCTTGCCCGACTTGACCAGCGGCACCGCCAGTGGCGTGTCGAGCTGCATGTCCACTTCTTTGCCGAGCAGACCAAGCTGCGCGGCGGCTGCACCTTTGTACGGCACATGGGTGGTCTTGACGCCCGCCCGGTTGTTGACCATCTCGAAGCTCAAGTGCGCGAGGTTGCCCAGTCCACCAGAGCTGTAGGTGAGGTGACCCGGACGGGCACGGGCCAGCGCCATCAGATCGGCCAGGGCATTGACCGATGCTGTCCGTTCATTGGCCGGGTTGACGGTGAGGATGAGCGGTGCCGAAACGACCATGGTGAGCGGCGCCAGCTCGGCCGTCTGATAGCTGATCTTTTTGTAGATCTGGGGATTGACAGTGATGCTGCTCGAATTGGTGCACAGGATGGTGTAGCCGTCAGGGGCCGCGCGCGCCACCTCTGTTGCGCCGAGGATGCCGTTGGCGCCTGGCTTGTTCTCGACGATCACTGGCTGGCCGAGCTTCACCCGCAGGTGTTCGCCGATCACGCGGGCGATCGTGTCGAGCGTATTGCCGGGCGGAAAGCCGACCACGATGCGAATGGGTTTGTTCGGGAAGGTCTGCGCGTGGGCGCCGAGGGCCAGCGTGCTGGTCAGCAGCGCGAGCGCTGCCAGAAGCAGCGGACGCCGCAATACTGCGTTGGGCTGGGTCATGTTGTCACTCCCGAAGCTGCTGGTTGGCCCGTGGGCAGGCAGACGGGCCAGTGAATTCTATGCGATTGGTCTGGCGACGGTCGAGCGCTTACCGGCTGCGCGAATGCAGCCGCCAGAGGCCA
>JAYVOV010000266.1:0-7013 GCA_043757735.1 Burkholderiaceae bacterium | reverse complement strand
CGGCTGAGCGTTCTCTAAATCTGCCGACAGCATCACGACAGGGTCCCTCTCGGGCCAGGCGCTGTCACGTCTGCGCAGCAGTGTCTTTCACGTTAAGTACCTGCAAATATTGCCTCGTAGCGCAACCAAGTGTCCTCGGCCAGCAACCGGGCGTTCAACGGATGGTCCAGAATCCGGGTCTGGCGGTTCAGCCACTGGACCAGATCAACGACCCGGGCCAGCGAGGTTCGGCCAGCCAGCCACCGCAGACGAGCCGTCTGTGCCGGATACCGCACCGGCGCTGCACCCGCGCAAACCCGGGCCAGATCGCCTGCCCACGATTGCAGCAGGGGCAGCCAGGCCGACGCGGGTACGTTCGCAAAGCCTTCTGCCACCTTCATGACCGGATTCTCCGGAATCTCGCCAGCTGCCAGCAGCACCAGCCGATAGGCGGCTGACGCGGCGGGCTCGGCGAAGTGGCGCGCACGCAGCGGCGCGCCGTCGGCCAATGCCAGCCATTGCGCAAGCACACCCTCCTCCGCCGGCAAGGCTTCGCGCAGCCAGTCCAGCGCTGCCGCCGGTTCGGGCCTTGCGACGCTGAACGCCACGCAACGCGAGCGCACCGTGGCTGGGAGCGCGCCCGCCTTGCCGCAGACCAGCAGGAACACTGTATTGCCCGGCGGCTCTTCAAGTGTCTTGAGCAAGGCGTTGGCGGCCGGCCCGTTCAGGGCCTCGGCGGGATCGATCAGGATCAGCTTGCGCCCTGCCCGATGGGCGCCGATACCGACAAAGTCGGACAGGGCTCGAATCTGGTCGATCTTGATTTCGCGCCGGGTTCGCTCCGCCTTGCCGCCACCTTCTTCATCCACCAGAGGCGAGACTCGCCGCAGGTCGGGATGGTTGCCGGCTGTATACCAGCCGCAGGCGCCGCAGCGGCCGCAGGCCGCGCCGCTCGGACCCGGGATCTCGCACAAAAGGCTCTGAGCGAATCGGTCGGCGAGCATTGCCTTGCCGACCCCGCGCGGGCCTTGAAGCAGCAGTGCGTGGGGCAGCTGCGCGCGCATCGACAAGAGGCTCGACAATGGCGTCTGAAGCCAGACGGGCAAAGACGGCAAAGACGGCAAAGACGGCAAAGCGGAAATCATTTCAGTTTTGACATCAATAATCGCCTTCAACGTACTGTTTTATTTGATTTATTTCTTCACTCAAAATAGATTTGATGTCTTCGATTGTTTGTCTGCCATCGATCAGACAAAAGCGCCCTGGTGCTGCCTTCGCGCGCAGTCCATAGGCGCTGCGAACCCGCTCGAAGAACTCGACGTCTTCGGCTTCGAATCGATCGGCGGCGCGAACCGCAGCCCGCCGCGACGCAGCCACCGCGGCCGGCAGATCGAACAGGAAAGTGAGATCGGGCTGCAACCCGCCCTGAACACGATGCTCGAGCGCTTCGATCCAGGCCGGCGAGAGGCCTCGGCCGCCGCCCTGATACGCATAGGTGGAGTCGGTGAATCGGTCGCAGATCACCACGCAGCCGCGTGCCAGCGCGGGGCGGATCCGCGCGCTCAGATGCTCCCTGCGCGCAGCGAACACGAGCAGCAGTTCGGTCTCGGGATCCATTGGCTCATTCAGCACGAGATCGCGCAGCCGTTCACCCAAAGGCGTGCCACCCGGTTCGCGCGTCACATCCACCTCCCGGCCGAGTGCTCGCCAGCGCTCGGCCAGCCATTCGACATGGCTGCTCTTGCCAGCGCCGTCGATGCCTTCGAATGTGATGAACAGACCTTTGCGCCCGGGCGAAGGCGTCAGGGGCAATCGGGTCGTTGTCATTGGCCGCGTCGCTTCTGGTATCGGTCGACCGCGCGCTGATGGGCTGCGAGATCTTCAGAGAATTCACTGGAGCCGTCGCCACGGGCCACGAAGTACAGCGCTGGCGAATTGGCAGGGTTCAAAGCGGCCGCCAGCGACGCCTTGCCGGCCAGCGCGATCGGTGTCGGCGGCAGACCGGACCGGGTATAGGTGTTGTAGGGCGTGTCGGCCCGCAGATCCTTGCGGCGCAGATCGCCGTCGAACGCTGCGCCCATGCCATAGATTGTCGTTGGATCGCTCTGCAGCATCATCCCTTTGCGAAGGCGGTTGGCGAACACCGCAGCCACCCGGTCGCGGTCCGCGTCGCGCCCGGTCTCCTTTTCAATGATTGAGGCCAGGATCAGGGCCTGATAGGGTGTTTCCACGGCGGCCCCGGCCGAGCGGCCAGCCCAGGCATCGTCGAGCGCCCGTTTCAAGAGGCGATACGCCTGCCGGTAGACATCGAGGTCGCTCGCACCCGGCGAAAAGCGATAGGTGCTGGGCAGAAATAAGCCTTCCGGTTGGGTTTCGGTGGCGCCGATCCGCGCCAGCAACTGGCCATCGTCGAGGCTGGCCGAGTCCTGAGTCAGCTCGGGATGGCGCGCGAGCAGTGCACGCATCTGGCGAAAGGACCAGCCCTCGATGATCGTGGCCTCGAACTGCACCACCTCGCCACGCACCATTTTGTCGATCAGGGTCTGCCGGGTCAGCGGCGCGGTGAATTCGTAGACACCGGCCTTGACGCGTCCGCCATCGCCGCGCAGGCGGGCCGCGAGCTGGAACTGCCACGACGGCAACCCGACGCCCGCCGCTTGAAGCGCGCTGCCGACACCGGCCAGGCTCAGACCACGGTCGATCCGAACCCGCTGCGGACTGGCGCCCTGCTCCAGCGGCTGCAGACGATACAAGGCAAGCGCGCCGCCGGCCAGGGCGAGTGCTGCCAGCAGCAGGCAAAAAAGGGATGCGACAGTGCGGTTCATCGAGAATCGAGGCGACAGGGTTCCTATAATACTGAAATGTCCGCCGCCCCCCACCCAGCCCCAAGCGCCGCCGGCGCCGTCCCCGCCTTCGCCTATGACGAAGCCTTCGCAAAAGTGCGCGCCGACGCGCTGCAATTGCCACTCGCCTCAGACGCGTCGGTCGCCTCTCACGCCTCTAACGCCTCTAACGCCTCTAACGCCTCTCACGCCTCAGACGCGTATGGCCCGCAGGCCGAGATTGCGCAGCCGCCACTCGCGCGCCTGACGCAAGGCACGGTCACGCCGCTGCTCGATCTCGGGCAGCTGGCCGCCACCGGCGAAGAGGCGGTCAAGTTTCTCCACGCCCAGCTGACCAACGATGTCGAGCACCTGGTGCCCGGGGTCGCACAATGGTTTGGCTACTGCAATGCCAAGGGGCGGCTGCAGGGCAGTTTTCTGGGCTGGCGCGACGACAGCGCCGGCGCCCCGCGGATCCGCCTGGCGGTGTCGCTGCCGCTGGCCGAAACCCTGCGTCGGCGGCTGGCCATGTTCGTGCTGCGCGCCAAGCTCAAGATCACCGACGAAAGCACGCACCAGATCGCGTTCGGCCTGGTCGGACCGGACGCGCGGGCGCAGCTGCTTGAACTGGTCGGCGCGGCGCCGGATCCCTATCAGGTGATCAGCGCCGATGGCATGACGGCAATCGGCCTGTCCGAGGCCGGGGTGCCAGGTGTTGACGGCGGCAAGGCGCTGCCGCGATGGCTGTTGTGGGCGCCGCAAGACAGCTCAGCAGACCTTTGGATGCGCCTTCGCGCCCGCCTCGCGCCCGCGCCCGGCGCATGGTGGCGATGCCTGGAAGTTCACGCCGGCATCGCACGGATCGTGCCGGGAACCTGGGAACGCTTCGTGCCGCAGATGGTCAATTTTGAACTCGTCGGCGGGGTCAATTTCAAGAAGGGCTGCTATCCCGGCCAGGAAGTGGTCGCGCGCAGTCAATACCTCGGCAAGCTCAAGCGCCGGATGTTCCTCGGCCAGCTCAGCGCGCCCGAGCCCAGACCGGGCGACGATGTGCTGCCTGGCCCAACCGGCGAGCCCTGCGGCCAGGTCGTGCTCGCTGCAACCGCACCCGATGGGTCGGTATCGGTGCTCTTCGAGAGCCAGACAGCCGCGGTGCAGGCCGGCGGCTTGAACATCGCAGGGCGCCCGCTCGCCTCGCTGCCCCTGCCCTATCCCTTTCCCGCCTGATTGCTGTCAAGGCATGTGCCTGATCGCTTTTGCGCTCGATGCGCACCCCAGCTACCGGCTGATCCTCGCCAGCAATCGCGATGAGTACTATCACCGGTCAGCCGACCCGCTGGGCTGGTGGCTTGACCGGCCCGGCATCCTCGCCGGTCGCGACCGGCTCGCTCAGGGCACCTGGCTGGGAATCGAGCGACGTGGTCGCGTCGCTGCACTCACCAACGTCCGCGAAGCCACTCGGGATCAGCCACGCGGCCCCTCGCGCGGCGATCTGCCGCGCGGGTTTCTCGAGTCAGACCGGTCGCCGCTGGCCCATGCGTCGGCCCTGAAGAATGACACGCAGCGCTCGATCCAGAGCTTCGCCGGATTCAATCTGCTGATGTTCGACCTGAGCAGGGCCCCAGGCACGGCCTGCTGGATCAGCAACCGCGAGCCTGCCGCCCGTGTCCTGAGCCCAGGGGTATACGGCCTTTCAAACCATCTGATCGACACGCCTTGGCCCAAGGTCCAGGGGCTCAAGCTGGCGATGCAGGAGGCCCTGCCGCAAAAGAACCGGCAAGACCTGGAGAAATCTCTGTTCGCGGCGCTCGCCGACCGAAAACCAGCCCTCGATCCGGTCTTGCCGAGAAGCGCGATACCGATCGAACGCGAACGCATCCTGTCGGCGGCCTTCGTTCATTCGGCCGACTACGGCACCCGCGCCTCGACGCTGATGCTGATCGAGCGCACCGGCCGCGCCGCTCTGGTCGAGCGAACCTGGACGTCGGCCGATGCCGCAGCTGCCGATTATCAGGAGCGCAGGTTCTCTTTTCAGATCGATTCCAGCCCGAACTGAAGTGGTTCTCGCCAGATAAAGGGCGGTCCCCGCCGGCCGATCAGCCGCCAGTCAGCGGCGGCTGATCAGGAAATTGAATCGTCAGCCATCGATCGAGATCGTCGAGCACCCGCTGACGCGACGCGGTGATCTCGTTGAACAGCTCATGGTAGAACGAGTCGTACCAGTGCAGGGTCAACCAGCGTGCCGCAGCGGACGCCGCGAACTGCCGGCTGCCTGCGGGATCGACCAGGCGATCATCGCCGGCCACCAGCAGCAGTGTGGGTACGGCCAGCGTCGGTGCCGCTTTGCGGGCCGCCTCGCCGGCATCGACCAGCCAGCCCAGAAGGCGCGCGCAGATGCGATCGTGGTCGAGCGGATCGGCCAGATAGGCCTGCACCACAGCGCCGTCGTGAGAGAGCTTTGTTGCGTCGATGCCGTTGGCCAGCGCCAGCGTGGGCGCCAGTTTTCGCAGCACCGCTGCCAGCAGCGCGAGCGGGCGCGCCATTCGCAGTGCGAGCGCCGGCGAAGACAGGATCAGCCCCGATACCGGCGCCCCCGCGGCCAGCACGAGTTCGGCGGCCATTGCGCCGCCCATGCTGTGACCGAGCAGCAGCGGCGGCTGGCCGAGATCCTGGGCGAACCGCGTCAGCATGGCCAGCGCATCGACGCGGAGGTGATCGGGCCGTTCGATCACCCCCCGACGCCCTGCGGATTCGCCATGCCCGACGTGGTCCTGGGCGCGGACCCGCCAGCCGCGCGCGCACAACCACCGCGCCAGCGCGTCGTAGCGTGCGCTGTGCTCGCCCAGGCCGTGCAGCAGATAAATTCCACGCCCGTGGCCAAGCGCGGGCTGCCATTCGCGCAGACGCAGCGATACGTCGCTCACCGAGCGCTCGGTCCAGACCCTGGTCGACACGCCGCCGCCCCACAAGCGCCGGCTCATGTCCTGATGATCGATGCCGCTGTCGTCATAGACGTCGCCATGCGCGACGAAACCATGACTGCGGTAGAAATCGAGCACATAGATCTGGGCACTCAGCTTGACCCGTTCGAAACCGCTTTCACGCGCCGCGTCGATCAGCCGCTCGAGGATGCGCCCGCCCAGACCGCTGCGGCGCTGATCGCTCAGCACCGCCATACGACCGATCCGGCCATCTTCGAGCAGCCTGCCGGTGCCCACCGCCTCGGTGCCAAGGAAAGCCACGCAATGCCGACTGGACCCATCGTGTTCGTCCCATTCGAGGGCTTCGGGAATCTTCTGCTCCTGAACAAAGACCGCGCGCCGCACTGATCCTGCGTGTGCGCCGAGTTCGTCCCATGAGCCCATCACCAGTCGCGTGCCTGCCGTCATCGGGTCACTCCTCGAGTCCAAAAGCATCGCCCAGGGCGGCGCCCGCCAGCGCATGTGCCCGCCGTGCCGCGGGCACGAATCCGCGATGCTGAAAGAACGCGTGGATCATGCCCTCGAAGACCGTGCATTGAACAGCCACGCCGGCGTGGCCGAGCCGATCCGCGCAGGCCGGGCTTTCATCGAATAGCGGATCGAACTGCGCCAGCGCGATCCAGGCGGGCGCTGTCCGGGTCGCTCATCGGCAACTCTGGGATTGCGGCATTTGCCGGACTCGAGCGCTCAGCGCGGACCCCGCGCCGGGTCTGATTTGAACCCGTCGGCGCGCGGTTGTCGGAAGGTGTCGAGCGAACCGCGTGCGGCGAAGACCCGGCGCAGGGTATCGGGAAAGCGGCGCACTTCGGCGCCCTGCAGCAGACCGTCGGCCTGCAGGCGCGCATGCAGCGCCGCGAGGCGGTAGTGCGGCACGGCGGGATAGAGATGATGCTCGATGTGATAGTTGACGTGGTGCGGGAAAAAAACCAGCCGAAAAAACCAGCCGGCAGGGCCAGGGCCCGGCAGATTGGTGCGCGCCGCGGTCAGGGGTGATTCATAGCTTGCGGGTGCCCCATGTTCGGCCACCGCGCGCAGTCTGAGGATGGCCTGCAGCACTGTCGCCAGCGGCAGCAGCCACAACACGACATAAGCGCCCAGCGCCTGCCAGCCACCCAGACCCCAGGCGATCAACGGCGCAAGCAGATGGCAGCCCGCGACCACCCAGCGATCGGCTCGGGCATCCGCACGCAGCGCTGCGGAGGTGTCGTTGAGCGGGCGCAGCGCCTGGTCG
>JAYVOV010000265.1:0-7021 GCA_043757735.1 Burkholderiaceae bacterium | reverse complement strand
ACAATATCTGGCATCAGGTTCTCCAAGGTTGGACCAGTACCAGGACATGGGGCCCGGTGGTGAACATTTCAAGAAGAATACGCCCAATCGTCCGCTGGTAAACACCAAACAGGACGGGCAAAAAAAGCCTTTGAAATGCGCTGGACGCCAGCTGGGCGCGGGCGGCTGACTGCCGGCACGATTCGACGGACGGCGGACTCAGTGCCCGCCTGCCACTTTGGGTGCGTCGGCGTAGATCACCAGGGGCCGGCCATCACCGGTTACCGAGTTTTCATCGACGACCACTTTTTGGACATTCTGCAGTCCGGGCAGCTCATACATGAGATCGAGCAGGACCTGCTCGAGAATGGAACGAAGCCCTCGCGCTCCGGTCTTGCGCTTGAGTGCCTTGCGGGCGATGGCCTGCAAGGCAGCGGGCCGGACCTCGAGTTCGACGCCTTCCATGGCGAACAGTTTGTGATACTGCTTGACGAGCGCGTTCTTGGGTTCGATCAGGATCTCGATCAGCGCGGCTTCGTTGAGCTCGTCCAGCGTGGCGACCACCGGGAGCCGGCCGACCAGTTCAGGGATCAGCCCGAATTTGATGAGATCTTCGGGCTCGACCTCGCGCAGCACCTCACCCACCGGGCGCTCCGAATTGGCTCGCACCTCGGCACCGAAACCAATGCCCGATCGCTCCGAGCGGCTGCGGATGACCTTGTCAAGCCCATCGAAAGCGCCACCGCACACGAACAAGATGTTGGTGGTGTCGATCTGAACGAAGTCCTGGTTGGGGTGCTTACGGCCCCCTTGCGGCGGCACCGACGCGACCGTGCCTTCGATGAGTTTGAGCAGTGCCTGCTGCACACCCTCGCCAGACACGTCTCGTGTGATGGACGGGTTGTCTGACTTGCGCGAGATCTTGTCGATTTCGTCGATGTAGACGATGCCGCTTTGCGCCTTTTCGACTTCGTAGTTGCAGTTCTGCAGCAGCTTCTGAATGATGTTTTCGACGTCTTCGCCGACATAACCTGCTTCGGTGAGCGTGGTCGCGTCGGCGATGACGAAGGGCACGTTGAGCATTCGGGCCAGTGTCTGGGCGAGAAGAGTCTTGCCGGAGCCGGTCGGGCCCACCAGTAAGATGTTGCTCTTGGAGAGCTCGATCTCGTCTTTTTTTCCTTTGTGGCGCAGGCGTTTGTAGTGGTTGTACACCGCCACCGACAAGATCCGCTTGGCCTTCGGCTGACCGATCACGTACTGGTCGAGCAGCGCGCAGATTTCAGCCGGCGTGGGCAAACCGGACTTGACCCCCGTGGTCTGCTGATCGGCCTGGGTCTCGTCGCGGATGATGTCATTGCACAGTTCGATGCATTCATCGCAGATGAACACCGAAGGCCCGGCGATCAGCTTGCGCACCTCGTGCTGGCTCTTGCCACAAAAGGAGCAATAAAGAAGCTTCTCGCTGGAGCCCTTTTTGTCGGACATCTTTCGGTCTTTCGCGCCGTATGGGCGTGGTGCGTGGCGTGGTGCGCCGGGAGACTTATGCGGTCTCGCCTCTGCGCGACATCACCGAGTCAATCAATCCGTAGCTTACCGCATCTTCCGGAGACATGAAGTTGTCGCGGTCGGTGTCCTTGGCAATGCGTTCGAGCGTCTGACCAGTGATCTCGGCCATCAAGGTGTTGAGCCGTTCGCGCAGATAGAGAATCTCGCGCGCCTGGATTTCGATGTCGGACGCCATACCCTGCGCACCACCCGATGGCTGGTGAATCATGATGCGCGCGTTGGGCAGTGCGAAGCGCTTGCCCTTGGCGCCGGCCGCCAGCAGGAAGGCACCCATGCTCGCCGCGACGCCCATGCCCAAGGTGCTGACGTCGGGCTTGATGAACTGCATGGTGTCGTAGATGGCAAGACCGGCCGATACCGAGCCACCGGGCGAATTGATGTAGAACGAGATGTCCTTGTCGGGGTTCTCGGACTCGAGGAACAAAAACTGCGCGACCACCAGATTGGCCGCCTGATCCATGACCGGGCCGACCAGGAACACCACACGCTCCTTGAGCAGGCGCGAGTAGATGTCATAGGCGCGTTCGCCGCGGCCACTTTGTTCGATGACCATCGGCACCATGCCCAGGCCCTGGGGCGCCTGCGGCTGGCCCAGGTGCTGGTTGACGAGATCTTCAACGATGCTGTTCAAACTCATGCAGTCTCTCCGTTTGGGGCGACGCAGCCGTGATTGCGCGCGGCGTGCGTCAAGGCGGCATTCTAAACGCGGACTGCAGCACGACTCGGAAGAGTCGCTGGCAACGCCACCGCCAGGGCGACCGGCGGGCATTTAGAGGGCCCCGCCGGCTGCACGTTCGTGGTGGCTTTGGGTCAGCCCGCGGCCATCAGTTCGTCGAATGCAAGGGCGCGCTCGACCACTCGCGCCACGCCCAGCACCCAATCGACAACATTCTGCTCGACCACGATAGCCTCGACTTCTGCCAGGCGGGTGCGGTCGCTGAAGTAATAACGGATCAGTTCGCCCGGGTTCTCATAGGACTGAGCGAATTCTTCGACCTGCTTGCGCAGCTGATCGGGCTTGGCCTGCAGCGACTGAGCTCGCACGATCTCGGCAACCAGCAGGCCGAGGCGCACGCGGTTTTCTGCCTGTTCCTTGAATGTGTCGGGAGGAATCGGCGGCATTTTTTCGATGTCCACGCCACGTTGCTTCAAGTCGGCACGAGCCCGTTCACCGAGAGCTTCGCTCTCGGCGCCGACGAGCGCGCTCGGCAGCTCAAAGCTGGCAACTTTAGGCAGGGCCTGCATCACTGCCGACTTGACGCGCGAGCGCAGGCGCTGGGCAACTTCGCGCTCGAGGTTGGCTCGCACGTCGCTGCGCAGTTTGTCGACCGAACCATCGGCGACGCCAAGCGCCTTGGCGAAATCATCGTCGAGCGCCGGCAGAACCTGCTCTTCGGCGATCGTGACCTTGGTCTCGAACTGGGCAGTCTTGCCGGCGAGTTCGGCCGCACCGTACTCGTCAGGGAATTTCACCGGAAAGCTGGGCGTGTCGCCGGCGCTCTTACCGCGCAATCCGGCCTCGAAATCGGGCAGCATGCGGCCTTCGCCGAGCACCACCTGGAAGCCTTCGGCAGCGCCGCCCTCAAAGGGCGTGCCGTCGATCGAGCCTTTGAAGTCGATCGTCACGCGGTCGCCGTCGGCGGCCGGTCTTGTTGCCGCCACCCAGGGCGCACGCTGCTTGCGCAGGATATTGAGCGTCTTCTCGACTTCGGCTTCGCCGATCGCGCAAACCAGCCGTTCGACCTCGAGGAGCGTGACGTCGCCCACGACGACATCAGGGTAGATCTCGAAGGCCGCTGTAAAACCGAGTTCACCCTCGGGCGAATCTTCGCGACGTTCGATCTGGGGTTGTCCGGCAACCCGCAGCGCGTGTTCCGAGACCGCGTCGCTGAAGGCCTTTGAGACCGCGTCGCCGAGAACCTCCGACTGCACCTGAGCGCCGTACGATTGTTCGATCATCTTCAGGGGTACTTTGCCGGGACGAAAGCCCGGCTTCTTGGTGGAGCGGGCCAGCGTGCGCAGTCGATCGCCGACTTCACGCTCGATGTCCGCGAGCACCACTGCCATTGAGAGCTTGCGCCCGAGCGCGCCCACCGATTCGAGTTGAGTTGCCATGCTGTATCCAGATCAGTTGTCGAAAAGTGCCGCGGGGCGGCTGGTGCGGCCGAAAGGACTCGAACCTTCACGCTCAATGAGCGCCAGGACCTAAACCTGGTGCGTCTACCAATTCCGCCACGGCCGCAAAACCCGCAATTGTATCGGATCGCGGGGCTCAAGTGCCGGGCCGGACGCGATACCAGGCCACATACAACGCCGGCACGAACAAAACAGTGAGCAGGGTCGCGATCACCTCGCCCAGCGAGCGCATGAACAAACCCGTGACGCGCAGCGGCACCGCCCGGCTCTCGGTCTGCACCGCGCCGGCGGGCGAGACCACGTCTTGCGCCTGCAGCTGCTCAGTGATTCGCCCGCTTTGGAATGGCGGCGGGTCCACTTGAAATACCGAACCTCCTGGCGCTTATTGTCGATCCGGCGCGCAAGCGCCATGTCTTTTTCGGGCACCTTGAGCACCACGTCGCGGTCTTTGATCAGCGCCACCCGGATCACCGCCTGGCCGGCAACCACCACCTGCCCAGCTTCGGCTGCCACCGCCACCGCCACGCCACCACCACGCCGCCACCACGCCATCGGCATCGGCATCGGCATCGGCATCGGCATCGGCATCGGCATCGGCATCGGCATCGGCATCGGCACGCAGGACCTGGAACGCGGCGGCGTTGCGGACCTGGTCGAGCTGCGCCTGCTGCGCAGCCACGAGGGTCTCAGCGCAGCGACGCTGGCCGACAGCCTCCTAGATTGCGGCGGCGCAGCACGAGAGATTAAAGCGAATTATTAATTACTGACGCATCAGTCAGTAAGCCACCCATAACCTGCCAATTCGTCAACCAGCAGGCTGTCGGAGTCGAATCCTGGCCACCCTCCCTACAATGCCGGGCATGACCGAGGCTTCAACCGACTCCACCACCCGCCCCTGGCACGGCGTCGCCCACTACGAGAACTTTCCGGTCGCCTCCTGGCTGGTGCCGGCCAAGGTGCGCCCGGCAGTGGCGGCCCTGTACCGGTTCGCCCGCTATGCCGACGACGTCGCCGACGAAGGCGACGCACTCGCGTCGGCACGCCTGGACGAACTCGATGCGCTGGACCGGGCCCTGCACGATCCGTCTGCCGCCCACCCGCTGGTGAACGCCCTGAAACCCTATCTGGGCCAGCAGCCCGCGGCACTGGCCGACTGCAGAGCGCTGATTTCGGCTTTCAGACAAGACGTGACCGTGACCCGCCACTCGGATTTCCGCGCCCTCGAGGATTACTGCGCCCGATCGGCGGCGCCGGTGGGACGGCTGATGCTGGGATTTTTCGAATGTCGGCGACCTGAACTCCTGCCTCTGTCGGACGCGATCTGTTCGGCCTTGCAATTGATCAACTTCATCCAGGACATGGCCATCGACTGGTCGCGGGGCCGCTTGTACGTCCCGCTCGACGAGCTGCATGCGGCAGGCCTGACCGAAGCGGCGCTCGATCGCGCGCTCTCGAGCCGCCGGGCCGAGCCTGCCCTGCGCGCGCTGATCGAGACTCAGACCCGGCGGTCCGCGGCGCTGCTAGAATTCGGCGCCGCACTCGTGAAGCGGGTGCCCTGGCGATTGAGCCTGGAGTTGCGCGGCGTGCTCGCCGGCGGCCGGCGGATCGCCGAAAAGATCGCGCAGGCCGGGTTCGACCCGTTCGCGCAACGACCGAAGCTTGGTCCGGGCGACATGCCCTGCCTACTTCGCCTGGCGGTGTCACGCCCGCGCCTGTGAAGCTCGAACCGAGCCTGTCATGACGCCTGACCAATATTGCCAGGACAAGGCCGCGCGCAGCGGCTCGAGCTTCTACTACAGCTTTCTCTTTCTGCCGGCGCCGCAACGGCGTGCGATCACCGCGCTCTACGCTTTTTGCCGCGAGATCGACGACACCGTCGATGAGGCCAGCGACGCCGCGATCGCGCACAGCAGGCTCGCCTGGTGGCGCGACGAGGTGAACCGCCTGTTCAAAGGCGATCCGCAGCATCCGGTAACGCGCGCACTGCAGCCGGCGCTTGCCGCCTTCGGTATCGATCAGTTCCGCCTGCTCGAAATCATCGACGGCATGCAGATGGATCTGGATCAAACCCGGTACCTGGACTTCACCAACCTGCGCCTTTACTGCCACCGCGTGGCCGGCGTGGTAGGAACCCTGTCGGCCGGCATCTTCTCGCCCGGGCGCCAGGATCTCGCCACCTATGCCGAGTCCCTCGGCATCGCCCTGCAGTTGACGAACATCGTGCGCGACGTCGGCGAAGACGCTCGGCGGGGGCGCATCTACCTGCCCATCGAGGACCTCCAGCGCTTCGAGGTGCCAGCGCACCAGATCCTGTCCGGCGAACATTCCGAGCGCTTCGAAGCGCTGATGCGCTTCCAGACCCAGCGTGCGCGCCGCTTCTACCGCGAAGCATTCGCCGCCCTGCCCTCGGACACCCGACGCGATCAGCGCGCCGGCCTGATCATGGCGGCGATCTACGCAACTCTGCTGGCGGAGATCGAGCGTGACGGCTATCAGGTGCTGCGCCAGCGGATCTCGCTCACGCCGCTGCGCAAGCTGTGGCTGGCCTGGACCACCTATGTTGGGACGCGCCTGCCGCGCATACCCGACGACACCTGAGCCGGGTGAACCGAGTGCCCTCAGCAGGCCGCACGGAACTCGACGAACCGCCCGCCGTGATCGTGGTCGGCGCCGGCTGGGCCGGGCTGGCGGCAGCAGTCCGCCTGGCCGAGAGCGCTATGGCGGTCACCCTGCTGGAGGCTGCACCGCAAGCAGGCGGGCGGGCCCGGGCCATTCCGATCACGCTAGCGCAGCGCACGCTGACGGTAGACAACGGCCAGCATCTGCTGGTCGGGGCGTATCGCGAATGCCTGACTCTGGCAGCCCGCAGCGGGATGGCAGGCCACGCCCTGCTGCGTCGCCCGATGCAGCTGACAGCGGTCGACGGGCTGCACGTGTCGACGCCTCGCCTGCCCGCCCCATTCCATTTGCTGGCCGCATTGATCGGGGCGCGCGGGATCGACTGGCAAGAGCGCTGGGCGCTGGTGCGCCAGCTGGGCGGCTTACGCTGGCGGGATTGGCACGCTCCGAGCACGCGCACCGTCCTGGCATGGCTGCACGAAGGCCGGCAGCCGGCCGCGCTGATCCGACGGTTCTGGGAACCGCTCTGCATCGCCACGCTGAATACCGCCCCGGAGGCGGCATGCGCGGCAACCTTCGTGCGGGTCCTGCGCGACACATTGGGCGGCGCCCGCGAAGCGAGCGATTTCCTGTTGCCAGCAAGCAGTTTGAGCGCAGTCCTGCCTGAACCCGCCAGCGCACACCTGGAGGCCCTGGGCGCGAAGCTGCGCCTGCGCACTGC
>JAYVOV010000264.1:0-7021 GCA_043757735.1 Burkholderiaceae bacterium | reverse complement strand
CAAGCCGGTCATCATCGCCGGCCTGCTGATGTTCGTGCTGTCGGCGCTCAGGCTCGAGCCGCATGGCCTAGCCCCACTGGAGGGCTTGCTGGCTTAGCGCTTGATGGCGTTCAATGTCATCGAAGCGTCGCAGTCCTCGATGGTTTCAAGAATCGCCCGGCCGATGCCCGCGGCGCGGCGCTGGGGGTCTACAACACGGTGCAGTCGATCGGTCTGTCCGGGGGGCGGTAGCTGGGTGTTTTCACGGTTAGGAGCGTCCGCAGTCCTGGGCGCATGTACGGTACTGGTGGTGGTATGGTTGGCGGTGACGCTCAGCCAGAAAAAGTGGCCCGTGTCGCGGCATCGGGCGGTGGCCGAGCCCGTGAACGACGTGCCGGTGCCGCAGGATGCTCCCGGCCGCGGCTGTCGGGTCGAGCGGCAGTCTTGGCCGCCGTCATACCACCGTCCGGTGTTTTCGCGGGTTGGCCGCATGAAGAGCGCGATCCGCTCGCGCGAAAGAGAGTGAACATGGCTTCGGTGAACAAGGTGATCCTGGTGGGTAATCTCGGGCGTGATCCCGAAACTCGCTATTCCCCCAACGGCGGGGCAATCTGCAACGTCTCCATCGCGACCACGCGCAGTTGGAAGGACAAGACAAGTGGCGAGCGCAAGGAAGAGACCGAGTGGCACCGCATCGTCTTCTACGACCGGCTGGCCGAGATCGCTGGCGAATACCTCAAGAAGGGGCGCGCAGTTTATGTCGAAGGCCGCCTGAAAACCCGCAAATGGGCCGACAAAGACGGCCTGGAAAAATTCACCACTGAAATCATCGCCGAAGAGATGCAGCTGCTCGGGTCGCGTGACGCCGGCGGCGGCGGCGGCGCAGACCCCGAAGGGGGCGGCTACTCGCGCGAGTCCTCCGGTGGCGGCAGTGGTGGGGCCGAAGGGCGTGGCGGTGGTAGTGGCGGTGGTAGTGGTGGCGGTGGCGGTGGCGGTGGCGGTGCGCGCCCGGCGGCCAAGAAGCCGGCGCCCAACTTCGACAACATGGACGACGACATCCCCTTCTGATCTCGCCAATGAAGCTGGCCGGCGGTTTCGCCTGGCTCGCCAGATGGCCGCTTCCCGCGCTGTCGAGCTGGGCAGTGGCCTGGCTGGTTCTCTTTGGGCTGCGCGCAGCCGACTGGTCGCCGGTGGCTGCCTTATCGGCGGCCACGCTCGCCGGGCTTGTTTTTGCGGTGTTCGGCGGCACGCCCTGGCGGCGCCTGTTCATCGCAGTCGGTTTCCCACTGTCGGCGCTGCTGCTGGTCGTCACGCTCGGGCGCGGCGGGCTGCCCGCCTGGACTTGGCTGGCGCCGCTGGCGCTGCTGGCACTGCTCTACCCCATCAACACCTGGCGCGACGCGCCGCTGTTTCCCACGCCGCAGGGTGCCCTGGCAGGGCTGGCGCGGGCTGCGCCCCTGCCGGCGCAGGCCAGCATCCTGGATGCTGGCTGCGGCCTGGGCGCCGGTCTGCGGGCGTTGCACCGGGAGTATCCCCAGGCCCGTCTGCTGGGGTTGGAGTGGAGCTGGCCGCTGGCCTTGGCCTGTCGCTGGCGCTGCCGGTTCGCGCAGATCCGCCGCGCCAGCATCTGGAAAGTCAGCTGGGCCGAGCACGATATGGTCTATCTGTTTCAGCGCCCCGAGACCATGCCGCGCGCCGCGGCCAAGGCGGCCGCCGAACTCGCGCCTGGCGCGTGGCTGGTCAGTCTCGAGTTCGAAGTGCAGGCGTTTCAGACGGTTGCACGTCTCGAGACGGTGAGCGGCAAGCCCGTCTGGGTATACCGCATGCCCGCCCCAGCCGTTGCGTCCTGACGGCGCCGCTGTGCCGGAGATTCAACCCCGATAGCCTCGGGGCCCGTCACCGTGACGGCTAAAGCCATCAAAATCCCATATAATCCAAGGTTTCCCGCAAAAGCCTAGTCCTTGTGACCGAGAAGCCCTGACAACCATGCCGATATACGCTTATCGCTGCGAAAGCTGCGGGTTCACGCAGGATGTGCTGCAAAAGCGCACAGACCCTGTGCTTGAAACCTGCCCCACCTGCGGCGCGCCCGCGTTTCGCAAGCAACTTTCCGCGCCATCCTTCCAACTGAAGGGGTCGGGCTGGTATGCCACCGATTTCCGTGACAACGGCAAAGCCAAACCTGGGGCCGACAAGGGCGGGGAGGGCGGGGAGGGCGGGGAAGGTGGCGCTGCGGCGGAGCCTGCGGGCAGTCCGGTGCCCGATGCTGCGCCAGGCGCAGTGCCAGCCGCCGCGGCCGGCGCGCCGGCGCCGGCGGCTGCACCCGCGGCCCCCGCTTCGGCACCCGCTTCCGCGCCGAGCGGCACCAAGGGCGCCTGAGCCTGCCGGCTCTGTCGTTGCATTCACAGGCCCCAGGAGCGCACCGTGCCCGCCATGACATCTTCTCCCAAGTCGCCGCTGCGATCCTATTTCGTGACCGGCCTGCTGATCTGGGTGCCGGTGGTGATCACCCTCTGGGTGATCAATCTGATCGTGAGCACCATGGATCAGAGCCTGCAACTGCTGCCCGAGCACCTGCAGCCCGAAAAGCTCCTGGGGCTGCGCATCCCTGGTGTCGGCGTGGTCCTCACCCTGCTGGTCATCTACGTCACCGGGGTGCTCACACGGAACATGCTGGGCCAGGGCCTGGTGCGCATATGGGAGTCGCTGCTGTCGCGTATTCCGATCGTGCGCTCCATCTACTCGAGCGTGAAACAGGTCAGCGACACCGTGCTGTCGCCCAGCGGTCAGGCGTTTCGCAAGGCGCTGCTGGTGCAGTACCCGCGCAGCGGGGTCTGGACCATCGGATTCCAGACCGGCACGCCGGCGCATGAGGTCAAGGCGGTCGTATCGGTCGAGATGGTCTCGGTCTACGTGCCGACCACGCCCAATCCCACCTCGGGTTTCTTCCTGATGTTCCCGCGGCATGAAACCATCGAACTCGAGATGAGCGTCGACGAGGCGCTCAAGTACGTCGTCTCGATGGGTGTCGTTGCCCCCGATCCGACCACCGGCAAAGCGGCACGCAATGCGCGCGCAGCGTCGACCGGACAAGTTACCCCGCCCGCTTGAGCTCAGGCCCCGGGCTCGGCGCCGATTTTCCCTGGAGAAATTGCACCATGCGCACCTGTTATGCCGGCCAAGTGGCGGCCGACCGTCTCGACCAGGTGGTCACCCTGAACGGCTGGGTCCATCGGCGCCGCGACCATGGCGGCGTGATCTTTATCGATCTTCGCGATCGTGAAGGCCTGGCCCAGGTGGTCTGCGATCCCGACCGGGCCGAGATGTTCTCGATTGCCGAGCGCATCCGCAACGAGTTCTGCGTGCGCATTGTCGGCAAGGTGCGCCGCCGGCCCGCCGGCACCGAGAACCCGAACTTGAAAAGCGGCGAAATCGAGATCCTGTGCCATGAGCTGGTGATCCTGAACCCGTCAGTGACCCCGCCCTTCCAGCTCGATGACGAGAACCTGTCCGAGACCACCCGCCTGACCCACCGGGTTCTCGATCTGCGTCGCCCCGCGATGCAGAAGAACCTGATGCTGCGCTATCGCGTGGCCATGGAAGTGCGTCAGTACCTCGATTCCCTGGGGTTCGTCGACATCGAAACCCCGATGCTCACCAAGAGCACGCCCGAAGGCGCTCGGGACTACCTCGTGCCCTCGCGCGTGAACGCCGGGCAGTTCTTTGCGCTGCCGCAATCGCCTCAGCTTTTCAAGCAGTTGCTGATGGTGGCGGGCTTCGACCGCTACTACCAGATCACCAAGTGTTTCCGCGACGAAGACCTGCGCGCCGATCGCCAGCCCGAGTTCACGCAGATCGACTGCGAAACCTCCTTTCTGGACGAGATCGAGATCCGCGCCATTTTCGAGCAGATGATTCGCAACGTGTTCCACAACGCCATCGGTGTCGATCTGCCCAACCAGTTCCCCACCATGGCCTATTCGGAGGCGATGCGGCTGTACGGCTCCGACAAGCCCGATCTGCGCGTGAAGCTGCAGTTCACCGATCTCACCGAAGTTATGAAGACGGTCGACTTCAAGGTGTTTTCAGGTGCCGCCAACATGGAAGGTGGCCGGGTGGTCGGTCTGCGCGTACCGGGTGGCGCTGAACTCACCCGCAGCGAAATCGATGCCTACACCCAGTTCGTCGCCATCTACGGTGCCAAGGGTCTGGCCTACATCAAAGTCAACGACGCGGCGAAGGGTCGTGAAGGTCTGCAGTCGCCGATCGTCAAGAACCTGCACGACAATGCGCTCGACGCTGTGCTCTCGCGCACCGGCGCCCTCAACGGCGACCTCATTTTCTTCGGCGCCGACAAAGAAAAAGTGGTCAACGATGCGATCGGCGCGCTGCGCAACCGCGTCGGCCATTCCGCGTTCGGTCGCAAGGCCGGTCTGGTCGAGGGCAAGTGGCGGCCCTTGTGGGTCACCGATTTCCCGATGTTCGAGCGTGACGAGGAAAACGCCCGCTGGGCGGCGGTCCACCATCCCTTCACGTCACCCAAAGACGGCCACGAGGACTACATGACGACCGATCCCGGTCGCTGCCTGGCCAAGGCCTACGACCTGGTCTTGAACGGCTGGGAGCTCGGCGGCGGGTCGGTGCGCATTCATCGCGAAGAAGTTCAGAGCAAGGTGTTTCGCGCGCTGAAGATCGGTCCGGAAGAAGCGCGCTCCAAGTTCGGCTTTCTGCTCGATGCGCTGCAATACGGCGCACCGCCGCATGGCGGCATTGCGTTCGGTCTGGACCGCATCGTCACGATGATGACCGGTGCCGAGTCGATCCGCGATGTGATCGCCTTCCCCAAGACCCAGCGGGCCCAATGCCTGCTGACCCAGGCGCCTTCTTCGGTCGATGAAAAACAGCTCAAAGAGCTGCACATCCGTCTGCGGATGCCAGAGCCGGCAAAAACCTGAGGCCGACCGACCGCCTCCTCGAACCAGACACAGCATGCATCCCGCGGGGACCAAGATTCCTGAGTCAGTGCTGGTCGTGATTCACACGACCGATCTTCGGGTGCTGCTGCTCGAGCGCGCCGATCACCCGGGCTTCTGGCAGTCGGTCACCGGCAGTAAGGATCTGGACGACGAGCCGCTGTCGGTCACCTGCGCCCGTGAAGTCCTGGAAGAAACCGGCCTCGATTCGGCACGCTATGAGCTCACCGATTGGGCGCAGACCAACCGCTATGAGATCTACCCGCACTGGCGGCATCGATACCCCGAGGGCATCACGCACAACACCGAGCATGTGTTCAGCCTGCAGGTGCCTGACGCGCTCGCGGTCACCCTGGCGCCGCGCGAGCACCTTCAGTACGTCTGGCTGCCCTGGGAAGAAGCGGCCGAACGGTGCTTTTCTCGGTCCAATGTGCTGGCGATTCGCGAGCTGCCTGAGCGCTGCCGGGTGCGCGCCGCGCCTGGGGCCATGCCGTCGGCAGCCGGCGAGCCGCCGTCATGAAGGCGGCGGGCGCAGGCAAAGCCGCCAGCGCAGAAAATGCCGCCACCTCAGAGAATGCCGCCACCTCAGAGGCAAGCCGTCCACTGCGGCTCCGTGTGGCCACCTACAACATCCACAAGGGTGTATCGAGCGAGTTGTTCGGCTTGCGCCGGGTCACACGCATCCATGAACTGCGCGCACGTCTGCATGAACTCGATGCCGATCTGGTGTTTTTGCAGGAAGTGCAGGGCCGCCATGAACGTCACGCCATGCGCTTCGATCACTGGCCCAGCGAGTCTCAACATGTCTTTCTGGCGGGGGCGACCACCCGCAAGCATACGTTCGAGGCCGCCTACGGCCGCAACGCGTCGTATCTGCACGGCCATCACGGCAATGCGCTGCTGTCGCGCTTCCCCATTTTGCGCCGTGAGAATCGCGATGTGTCCGATCACGCTCTCGAGAAGCGCGGCATCCTGCACTGTGTCGTGCAGTGCCGGGGGCTGGACCTGCATTGTTTCGTCGTGCATTTCGGACTGTTCGCGGGCAGCCGCGAACGGCAGACGGAAGCGCTGGTCGGCTGGGTCGAACGCGAAATCCCGGCCGGGGCGCCGATAATCATCGCCGGCGACTTCAACGACTGGCGCAATGCGTTGTCGGCGTCCCTCTACGAGCGCCTGGGCGTGCGTGAGGTCTTCGACGTCATGCAGCCGTCGCTCGGCATGCGCCAGCAGGTGGTGCACTTCGTGCGCGATCGTCTGTTTGACGCCCGAAGCGCGGAGACGAAGGCGCTGGCGCTCAGCGCACCGCGCCGGGTGCGCACCGCGCGCACCTTTCCGTCGCTGGTTCCCTGGCTGCGAATGGATCGAATCTATCTGCGCGGTTTCGATGTTCGCGACGCCAAGGTGATGCGCGGGCCCGAATGGGCGAAGCTGTCCGATCACAGCCCGCTGTATGCAGATCTTCAGGTGAAAGGCTGATCTGTGGCGCCTACACCTGCTCGGGGCTCGCCTCTCGTCGAGGCTGTCTCCCGGGTGATCGGGCATGTGCCCCTGGCGGCGCCGGTGCTGCGTGCCGGCCATCAGATAGAACTGCTCGAAAGCGGGGCCGATTTTTTTCCAGCACTGGAAGCGGCGATCGATGGTGCGCGCCACGAGATTCATCTCGAGACCTACATCCTGAACGACGATGCCTCCGGGCGGCGCGTGATGGCGGCACTGGCACGCGCCGGCGCGCGTGGCGTGTCGGTCAAGCTGGCGGTCGATGGTTTTGGCACCCCACGCATCTCTCGTGAATTGCGCGCGCTTTTTAAGGGCAGCGGCGTGCATCTGCGGGTCTTTCGGCCAGAGCGCCGGCGGTTCTCCCTGGATCGGCGCCGGTTGCGCCGGCTGCATCGAAAACTGGTGGTCATCGACCGGGAACTGGCGTTTGTCGGCGGCATCAATCTGCTCGACGATCGCGTCGATCCCAACCATGGCGTGCTCGAGCGCCCTCGGCTCGATTTTGCGGTGGCGGTGCGCGGTCCGTTGGTGAGCGATGCTTATGCGGCTGTTCGTCGGGTCTGGCGCCGGCT